>JBGPWJ010000309.1:0-2364 GCA_041492115.1 Gammaproteobacteria bacterium | reverse complement strand
GTTGCTGGTATGACGCTGTTCTCGCAGACGCTGGGCAGCGGTCCCGACATCGTGCTGCTGCACGGCTGGTGTTTGCACGGCGGCATCTGGGAGGATGTCGCGGCCGCGCTGGCGGTACATAACCGCGTTACGTATATCGATCTGCCGGGACACGGGCGCAGTGCCTCGCTGCCGCTCGCGGATGAATTATCCGCAGTGGCGGAGCAACTCGCCGCGGCCGCACCGGCGTCGGCAATCTGGATCGGTTGGTCGCTGGGCGGATTGATCGCCTTGCAACTGGCGCTGACGGCGCCGACGCTTGTGCGTGGGCTGGTAGTGGTGGCAGCTTCGCCGCGCTTCGTGCGTGATACGGATTGGCCGCATGCGGTGGAGGACGCTGTTCTGCAACAGTTCGCGCGCTCGCTGGATGAGGACTATGAGGCTACGCTGGGACGCTTCCTGGCCTTGCAGGTGCGCGGCAGTGCGGATGCCGGCGCAACCCTGCGGACGCTGCGCGCACGCGTACTCGAACAGGACGCGCCGCAGCCGGCGGCATTGCGCAGTGGACTTAAGCTGCTGCGCGAATCGGATCTGCGCATGCGGCTGAATGACATCGCCTGTCCGACCCAGTTTATTTTCGGCGCGCGTGACCTGCTGGCCCCGGCGGCGATCACTGAGGAATTATCGCGCCTCATGCCGACGGCTCGCTGTGATGTGATCGAGGGCGCCGGGCACGCACCGTTTGTGTCACATGCCGCGCAGTTCATCGACTTGATCGGGACATCGCTGCGTGAGTGACGGCAACCCTTATGTGTTGAGCAAGGCGCAAGTGCGCGCCTCTTTCGAGCGCGCCGCACCGGTCTATGATCAGGTCGCGGTGTTGCAGCGCGAAGTCGGCGCGCGGCTGCTGGAACGGTTGGCGCTGATGCGCATGGTGCCGCAGGTGGTGCTCGATGTGGGCGCGGGCACCGGCAACAGCACTCAGGGTTTGGCACGGCAGTACCGCAAGGCGCGACTGATCGCGCTGGATCTGGCTGTCGCGATGTTGCGTCAGGTGCGGCGACGTTCACCGTGGCTGCGCAGTTGGCAACTGGTGTGCGGCGACGTTGAGCGCCTGCCGCTGGCCGACGCCAGTTGCGACCTGGTGTTTTCCAATCTCACACTGCAATGGTGCCAGGATTTGGATAGCGCTTTCGCCGAAATGCGTCGCGTGCTGCGGCCCGGCGGTCTGCTGCTGTTCAGCTCGCTGGGACCGGACACGCTCAAGGAACTGCGCGCCAGCTGGGCGGCGGCCGACGGCCGCACCCATGTGAATGCTTTCATGGATATGCACGACGTCGGCGATGCCCTGCTGCGCGCGCGCTTCGCCGAGCCAGTGATGGACATGGAGACGCTGACGCTGACTTATGCTGATGCCCGCGGCCTGATGCGCGATCTGAAAACACTCGGCGCTCACAACGTCACCGCCGGCCGCGCCCACGGCCTGACCGGCAAGGGTCGCTTGAATGCCATGCTGGCGGCGTATGAAGGCTTGCGCCGCGACGGCGTGTTGCCGGCGACCTATGAAGTCGTGTACGGGCATGCGTGGGTGCCGGAGGCGCGGAGCGTTGATGTGGTGTTGAGATGAACAGTTTTTTCATCACCGGCACCGACACCGGTGTCGGCAAAACGGAAGTCGCGCTGGCGCTGATGGCGGCCTTGCAGGCGCGCGGGCTGCGCGTGACCGGGATGAAGCCGGTCGCGGCGGGCGGCAGTGCCACGTCGGCGGGCTTTCACAATGACGATGCGCTGCGTTTGCAGCGCCAGTCATCGGTGTCTGTGGCATATGAGCTGGTGAATCCCTATTTGTTTGAGTCGCCGATTGCACCGCATATCGCGGCGGCCGCGGCGGGTGTGGTCATCGATATGGAGCACATCAAGCGCTGTTACGCCGCGCTGGCGGCGCAATCGGATGCGCTGGTGGTGGAGGGCGCGGGCGGTTGGCGGGTGCCTTTGGATGAGCGGCGCAGCATGGCCGATCTGGTGGCGGCATTGGAACTGCCGGTCATTTTGGTGGTGGGGCTGCGGCTGGGCTGCTTGAATCATGCCTTGCTGACGGCTGAAGCCATCGCGCGCTGCGGTATTCGTTTGGCGGGTTGGGTGGCGAACGGTATTGATCCCGGCTTTGCGTACCGCGCTGAAAATGTCGCCTACCTGGAACGTCATCTGGCCGCGCCGCTGCTGGGTGTCATCCCCTGTCACGAGCAGCTGCTGCCTGAGGCGGCGGTGCTTGCCGCACACTTGTCCGTTACTGCGCTGCTCGGCGACGATGTCGAGTAAATCGATCAGGTATTGACCGGTTTTTTTCCGGCAATCTCCTGGCGCCCGCGTTGGTCATTGCCGCTG
>JBGPWJ010000231.1:0-4397 GCA_041492115.1 Gammaproteobacteria bacterium | reverse complement strand
TGATCGCCGGCGGACGACATCGCCCATCCGGACAACGGCAGCGCCAGCATCATTGCCATCAGCAGCAGATGCAACTGGCGCGCAGTCTTGCGCAGCCACGGCCGTGTCGTGTCCACCGGTCCCGGCAGCGTATTGCCGAGGCGCCAGCCGATGCGCGCCGCGCCCAGTATCAGCACCAGTATGCCGAATGATCTGTGGATGGCGAACAGTTGGCCCTTCCACGGTCCCTTGGGCAGATCGGCCATATACAGCCCGAGGCTCAGCATGCCGATGATCAGCAGCGCGGCGAACCAGTGATTGGCGATCGAGACGAGACCGAAACGCTTGTCGCTGTCCAGCAGTTGCATGATTGCTTCCTGTTTGAGTAATGTCATGCTGCCTGACTTCTTACTGTAGTCAAACCCAAGAGTGGTATCGGGACCGGATGTAGTGGCTACCCTGAGGACATTCTACCGTCCTCCGGCCCCGATTGCCGATCCGGTTTCAGTCTTCCTGACGATCGAACCGGTCGTGGTGCTGTTTCTGCATCTGCTCGCGCTGTGCCGGCGTCAGCACCTTGGCGATCTCGGCCTGCATGTGAGCGCGCATCATGATCATGTCCGCCATATCCTTGCCCTGCGCGTCGGCCAAGGCGCGCACCTTGGCTTCATCGGCATCGCCCTGCGCGGTGAGTTCATGCAACTGCTTGTGGTTATCCGCCATCCGATCACGCAGCGCGCGCATCTCGGACCGGTGTTTGTCGGTAATGGTACGCACTGCGTCGCGCTGCTTGGTATCCAGCTTCAATTCCCGCACCATATGCCCGATACCCGCCTCGGGGTCGCCGTGCATGCCGGACATGCCCGACCTGTCATGCGCACAGTCGCCGTGTGAGCCCATGCCGCGCGCGAATGCCGGCACCGCGGCGGCCAGGCTGGCCGCCAGCGCGGCGCTGATGATGACGGTTGTGGTGGTGTGTTTCATGATGATGTCCTCCAATCAGGTTGAACCAAGGCGCGTTATCGCGCCAGTGGCCATACTCTAAGCGTGGACCACGTAAGCCTGGGTCTGGTTCCTGTAAATCTATGTAAAGGCGCTGCACAATCACTGTCTGTCAGTGCACCCGCTGTGGCAGACTGTAGGACATGACAGTCATACCCGATGTGTTCGGAGCACCGTGATGGCCGACATTCTACTGGCGGATGATGACGTCGAGCTGTGCGAGATGCTCACGCAATATCTCGCCGCCGAGGGCTTCGCGGTGGAATCGGTGCACGACGGCGAAGCCGCGCTGGCGCGCGCCGGCAGCGGGCGCTTCGATCTGCTGGTGCTCGACGTGATGATGCCGCGCAAGAACGGTTTCGATGTGCTGCGCGAATTGCGCACGCGCGCGCAGACGCCAGTGCTCATGCTCACCGCACGCGACGAGGATGTCGACAGCATCATCGGTCTGGAACTGGGCGCCGACGATTATCTGGCCAAGCCCTGCAATCCCCGTGTGCTGGTGGCGCGCATCCGCGCCGTCCTGCGCCGCGCAGAATCACACTCGCCGGTGACCGAGACGCTGCGCTTCGACGATCTGGAGATGCACACCGGCTCGCGCAGCGTGCGTTGTCAGGGCCGGTCGATAGCCATGACCAGTACCGAGTACACCGTGCTGGAAGTATTGCTGCGTCATGCCGGACAGGTGGTCACCAAAACAGAATTGTCGGACCTGGCACTGGGCCGCAAACTCACGCGCTACGACCGCAGCCTGGACATGCACGTCAGCAGCCTGCGCCGTAAACTCGGCCCGCGGCCGGATGGCGAGGAGCGCATCAAGACCGTGCGCGGCGTCGGTTACCAGTTCATCACGTCCTGAGGCCGACCGCGCATGCAACGCCTGTACTGGAAATTCTTCGTTTCATTCTGGATCGCACTGCTGCTGTTCGCCGCCACCAGCCTGCTGTTCACCTCGCACTATCTGGATCGTCTGCGCGCCCAGCAGGACGCCGGCGCGCCGCGCGAACGCTACGAGCAGCGCATTGCACAGGCCCGCGATGTCGCGCTGCAACACGGCCTGCAGGGACTGAAAGATTGGGCACATGAAGTCGACGAACATGAAGCGGTGCCGCTGCTGGTGCTGGATGCCGCGGGCGATGATGTTCTGGGCAGAGACGTGCCCGCGCAGGCGCTGGAGCATCTGCGTCGCCACGATGAGCGCGCCGAGCGACCCCACAACATGATGCGGGGCATGCGTCCCGAACCGTCAATCGTGCTCGACGATGGCAGCCGCTATCGCATCGTGCCGGATTTGCAGGGCGTCACGCTGGGACGGTTGCTGGGTCGGCCGCGCGTCATCGCCGTGCCGCTGCTGCTCGGCACACTGATCAGCGCACTGGTGTGCTTTCTGCTGGCGCGCTATCTCACCGCACCGATTGAACGCCTGCGCCGCGCCGCCGAGGCCTATGCGGCCGGCGATCTGACACAGCGCGTCGGCGCGTCGCTGGGCGGACGGCGCGACGAGATCGTCGATCTGGCGCTGGCCTTCGATCATATGGCCGAACGACTCAACGAGCTGATGCTCTCGCACAAGCAATTGCTGCGCGATGTCTCACACGAGTTGCGCTCGCCGCTGGCGCGCCTGCAGGCCGCGCTGGGACTGGCGCGCCAGCGTGCCGGCACCGCCACCCAGCCGGAATTGGACCGCATCGAAGACGAGGCGGAACGCCTGAATGAACTGATCGGCCAGTTATTGTCTCTGGCGCGTCTCGAAGCCGGCGCGCAGGACACACCGCTGGAGAGCGTCAACCTGTCCGAGCTGCTCACGACCGTGACGGAGGATGCGACGTTGGAGGCCGGTGTTCGGCAGTGCGAAGTCCGCTTGCAACAACCGGCGCTGCTGTGCGTGCGGGGCAACGTGAAGCTGCTACACAGCGCACTGGAAAATGTCGTGCGCAATGCCATCCACTACACCGCCGCTGGCAGCGCCGTCACGATCACTGCAAGCCAAACGGATGGACGCGTGCTGATCCGTGTCACTGATCATGGCCCCGGTGTTCCGGAGCAGATGCTGCCGCGGATGTTTGAGCCGTTCGTGCGCGTCGGCGAGGCACGCGACCGTCGCAGCGGCGGCTATGGCCTGGGACTGGCGATTGCCAAACGCGCCATCGGTCTGCACGGTGGCGAGATCTCGGCACGCAATGAAGCCGCCGGGGGACTCTGCGTCATCATCAGCCTGCCGGCAGCCGGTGCCCACTCGAGAGAAGCCACTGCGTAGGGTGCACATGCGCACCCTACGTCATTGCCGGTACGACGCGCCGGACATCGTTGTCAGCGGCGGCTTTGCTTCAATCAGTCGTGGCGACATCCCGGGATTGGCCGGAAAAGTACTGAAGATTTAGCTACACTTTGAAAAGGAGGTTGGTTGTCCGCACGCAATGCAGGGCCTGTGCGACACGGGGCGATGTGCCACTGGACTTGCTCCTGCCGGCACGTCAACAACTCGAAGCAGGGGGTGTTATGCTCAAGCAGGACTTACGCGTTGTGAACGATGCGGCGACGAGCAGGACAGCCGCGCAGGGCAAAGCCAGCCTGCCTGATCGATGGCTGGTACGGCGGCTGCTGGACGGCGTCGGTCAGCCTCCCATCACGATAGCGCTGTGGGACGGTGCGGTGTTTGCGCCCAGCGGCGCGGCATCGGTCGCCCGCATGGTCATACACGACCGGCGCACCCTGCAAAAACTGGTTGCCAATCCCGAGTATGAGTTCGGCGAGCTCTACTGCACCGGGCATATCGAGGTCGAAGGCGAGCTGCCCGCATTTCTGGACAGTGTCTATCGCCATCTGCTGACGGCGGGCCTGCGCCACCGCGTCCTGCAAGTCCTGTCCCGGTATCAGAACAACAGCGCCGACCGCGCCCGCGACAACATCTATCATCATTACGACCTCGGCAATGAATTCTACCGGCTCTGGCTCGATGACCGCATGGTCTACACCTGCGCGTATTTCCCCACACCCGAAGCAAGCCTGGAACAGGCGCAGACCGCCAAGCTCGATCACGTCTGCCGCAAGCTGCGGCTGCGTCCTGGCGAGCGGGTCGTCGAGGCGGGCTCAGGCTGGGGCGCCCTGGCGTTGCATATGGCGAAGCATTACGGGGTCAGTGTCACGGCCTACAATATCTCGCGCGAACAGATCGCCTATGCCCGCGCCTGGGCACGCCGTGAGCGTCTGCACGAGCGCATCGAATTCATCGAAGACGACTACCGCGCCATCCACGGCAAGTTCGATGCCTTCGTCTCGGTGGGCATGCTAGAGCATGTCGGCATCGACAACTATGCGACACTTGGCAAGGTCATCGACACAGTACTCACTGAAGACGGCCGCGGCCTGATCCACAGCATCGGCCGTGACCGCCCGGGTCACATGAACTCCTGGAT
>JBGPWJ010000235.1:0-4262 GCA_041492115.1 Gammaproteobacteria bacterium | reverse complement strand
CTGCAACCACGCGTCGAATCCATCGCCAAGAACAACACACACCTGCGCCTCGAAGGCGAACACGGCTGGATGGCGGCACAGGGTGATGAAATCCGCCTGCTCGGCGCGGTGCGCATCGAGGGCTTCGCGAAGCAGCCGTTCACGCTGCTCACCCGCGATGTCAGCTTCAAGCCCGATGACAGTCTGGCCGAGACGCAGGCCGCGACCGAATTGACCAGCGCCGGTGTGCGTGTCAGCGCCGTCGGCATGCGCGTCCACATCGACCAACAACGCGTGCAATTACTTGCAAAGGTACAAGGCCGTTATGACGCCACAGCGCATTAATGCACTGGCCGGTTTGCTCAGCCTGCTGCTCGCCGGCACTGCCGGCGCCATGTCGTCGGATCGCCAGCAGGCCTTGCAGATCGATGCCGATAAGGCCGACATCGATCAGCAGCACGGCGTCAGCACCTATCGCGGCAATGTGCACTTGACCCGCGGCAGCATGCAGCTGATTGCCGACGAAATCGTTGTGAAACATGACGGCGGCACGGTCCATCTGGTCACCGCGACCGGCTCGCCGGCCAATTACCAGCAGCGCTCCGACAAGCAGCAGGAGATCCGTGCCCGTGCGCAGCGCATGGAATACAACATCGACTCCGGGCAACTGCTGCTGCTCAAACAGGCCGAACTGCACCAGGACACCAACGTCTTTGCCAGTGAACGGATCGTTTACGACAGCATCAATGACCGCGTCAACGCCGGCGCCAACGCCGCTTCGCCACAGGACCGTGTGCATATCACCATTCAGCCCGGCGCCGCGCCACAAGCACCGCAATGAGCGAGCTTTCCGCCACCCATCTGGTGAAGCGCTACCAGGGTCGCACCGTGGTCGACGGCGTATCGCTGCGCGTGGCCAGCGGCGAAGTGGTGGGACTGCTCGGACCCAATGGCGCAGGCAAGACTACCTGCTTCTATATGGTGGTAGGACTGCTGCCCTGCGACGGTGGCCAGATCAGCTTCGACGGCCAGGACATCACCCGCCTGCCCATGCATGATCGCGCCCGCCGCGGCGTCGGCTATCTGCCGCAGGAGGCGTCCGTCTTCCGCCAGCTCTCGGTGGCGGACAACATCATGGCCATCCTCGAGATCCGTCCCGGCCTGAAACGCAAACAACGCCGGGAACTCCTTGAGGAACTGCTCAATGAATTGCACATCGCTCACCTGCGCGACCAGCCCGGCCTGAGTCTGTCCGGCGGTGAGCGGCGCCGCGTTGAAATCGCCCGGGCGCTGGCGGCCGAGCCGCGCTTCATCCTGTTGGACGAACCGTTCGCGGGCGTCGATCCGATCTCGGTACTGGATATTCAGCGTATCGTCCAGCATCTGCGCGAAAGAGCAATCGGTGTACTGGTAACCGACCACAATGTGCGGGAAACGCTGGGCATTTGCGACCGTGCGTATATACTTAATGCAGGAGTTGTCATCGCCGAAGGCGCTCCGGCCGACATTCTCCAGGATCAGCAGGTTAGAGAGGTCTATCTGGGCCAGCAGTTCCATTTGTAGGCGTGCCCCGGTAGATGACAGACAGGCCGCATATGCAGTGTTGTGATCCGTTACCCCGCACGCTCCGTCCCGCGATCCTCACCGGCAGACATTTTCACCCTACCCGATGTAATGGCATGCATAATGCAGTAAAATCTTACCGGGCCAACAACTCGACAGCAACCGGCATGCCTGCACGATGAAACAATCCATACAACTCCGCCTCGGCCAGCACCTGGCGATGACGCCGCAATTGCAGCAGGCCATCAAGCTGCTGCAGCTGTCGACCCTCGACCTGCAACTGGAAATCCAGAACACGCTGGATTCCAACCTGATGCTGGAACTCGACGAGGGTCAGGACGAGGCGCCGGTCAACGACGATTACAACCCGCGCGAAACCGCCCGCGAAGATGCCGGCGGCACCGACTTCGAGGGCGAGCCCCCGGACGTCGCGCCGATGGAAAACACCAGCACCATCCCCGACGAACTGCCGGTGGACAGCGCCTGGGATGATGTCTTCGACGGTTCCTCCGCCTATTCGCAGTCCGACGCGTCGGGACGTGAGAGTTACGAAACCGGCGGCGATGGCGAATCACTCTACGAACACCTGCTCTGGCAGATGCGTATGGCGCCCTTCTCGGACACCGACCAAGCCATCGCCCTCTCCATCATGGACTCGATCACCGACGATGGTTACCTGGCAGCGGGCATCGAGGAAATCCAGCAGAGCCTGAGCGGTGAATACGACATCAGCCCCGAAGAGATCGAAGCGGTGCTGCACCGTATCCAGAGCTTCGACCCGGTCGGCGTCGGCGCACGCAACCTGGGCGAATGCCTGCTCATTCAACTGCGCCAGTTCGACCCTTCCACGCCCCTGCTGAAAGAAGCGGAACGCCTGGTGAGCGATTACCTGGACCTGCTCGGCAAACGCGACTACGCTCAGATCATGCGGCAGATGAAACTCAGCCAGCCGGAGTTGAACCAGGCCATCAGCCTGATTCAATCCCTCAACCCCCGCCCCGGCAACCTGATCACCAGCGAACCACCGGCGTACATTATTCCGGACGTGATCGTCAAAAAGCACAACGGCACCTGGCGCGTCGAACTCAACCCGGAAACCGCACCCCGGCTGCGCATCAACTCGCAATACGCCGGCCTAGTACGGCGCGCCGACAACAGCGACGACAACAACTATCTGAAGAATCATCTGCAGGAGGCGCGCTGGTTCATCAAGAGCCTGCAAAGCCGCAACGAGACCCTGCTCAAGGTCGCCACCTGCATCGTCGAACGCCAGCGCGGCTTCCTGGAGCACGGCGAGCAGGCCATGCGGCCACTGGTGCTGCGCGATGTCGCTGACACAGTAGAGATGCACGAATCGACCATCTCGCGCATCACCACCCAGAAATACATGCACACACCGCGTGGCATCTACGAATTCAAATTCTTTTTCTCCAGCCATGTCGGAACCACCGACGGCGGTGAATGCTCATCCACCGCAATCCGCGCCTTGATCAAAAAACTGGTCAGCGAGGAAGCGCCCAGCAAACCCTTGAGCGACAGCAAACTCGCCCAACTGCTGCTGGACCAGGGCATCAACGTCGCGCGGCGCACGGTAGCAAAATACCGGGAAGCCCTGTCCATCCCACCGTCCAACGAACGTAAACGACTGTAGCAGACGCACTCAGAAGGAGCACTTCATGCAAAACGACCTTACCGGGAATCACATCGACATCACGCCCGCGCTGCGTGATTACGTCAACGAAAAAATGGAACGTATCGCCCGTCACTTCGACAATGTTACGCACTGCCATGTCGTGCTGAGCGTCGAAAAATTGCGTCACAAAGCCGAGGCCACCATCAACCTGAGCGGCAGCGACCTGCATGCCGACGCCGTTCAGGACGACATGTACGCCGCCATCGACGCCCTGGTCGACAAGCTGGACCGCCAGATCAAGCGCCACAAGGAAAAGGTCACCGACCACCATCGCAGTGCAGGCGCCCTGAAAAACCAGCCTCACGAATGACCTGATCCGGACGCCGCGCAAGCGGCGTCCGCATTTGGACCGGCGCCATGCACCTCACAGATATGATCACCGTGGAACGCATCACTTGCGGCGCAACGGCCGTCAGCAAGCAGCGTTCGCTGGACCTGCTCAGCGAACTGCTGGCCACCGGCCTGCCCAGCCTCAGTGCCGGCGAAATAGTTACCAACTTGATCGAACGCGAAGACCTCTGCAGCACCGGCCTGGCCCGGGGTGTGGCCATACCGCACAGTCGCCTCAAGGGCTGCACGCGAGCCACCGGCGCCTTCCTCAAGCTCGAACAAGGCGTGGATTTCAACACCGCCGACCGCCAGCCCGTGGATATGCTGTTCGCGTTCATCGTCCCCGAGCACCACATCGAAGAACACCTGGAGATACTCGCCCTGCTCGCCCACCTGTTCAGTGACAGGGAACTGTGCGCGCAATTGCGCCGCTGCACACAGGCGAGCGGCGTGTTCGAACTGCTGACCCAGTGGCAAGCACAGCACGCGCCCGCATGAGTATTCGCCTCAGCGTCGATGCTTTGTATGATGCCTTGCGTGACAAGCTCGCGCTCACCTGGGTGGCCGGACGCGACGGCGCCAAACGTGAACTGCGCCTCGCCCGCAACCAACCTGCCACCGCGCTCGCGGGACATCTGAATTTCATTCACCCCACCCGGCTGACCATCCTCGGCGCCACGGAAATGCGCTTCCTGCG
>JBGPWJ010000071.1:0-10796 GCA_041492115.1 Gammaproteobacteria bacterium | reverse complement strand
GGTGCGTCAGTTGTGCCACCGCCTTGTCGTGCGTGCCGGGCTTGCCGAGTACCTCATCGCCGCACACCGCCACCTGGTCCGATCCGATGATCAGTGCATCGGGATGCTGCGCGGCAACCGCGCGCGCTTTGGCCTCCGACAAGCGCCGCACCATGGCCTCCGGTGCTTCGCCCGCGCGACGGCTTTCGTCGACGTCCGGCGCCGCGGCCGTAAAGTCGATGCCGAGGCGTTCCAGCAGTTGTCGGCGGTAAGGTGAAGTCGATGCGAGAATCAGTGATGGCATTGGTCAGGTATTGCCGGGACAATTGGCTATTAGTACTTTTGAATTTTTAAAAAATGAACAGTGTGCGATAGAACGGCCTGTGTCGGCACGAGCATCACCCGATCTCAATCAAGGCCTCATCCGGATTGACGCTGTCGCCCTTTGCAACGTGGACTTCCAGTATCGTGCCGGCGATCGGTGCCTGCACTTCGGTTTCCATTTTCATCGCTTCGGTGACCAGCACGGCGTCACCGGCCTTCACGACACCGCCCTTCTTCACCAGCACTTCGATGATGGTGCCGGGCATGGACGTGGTGACATGACCGGGCGCGGTGGCGCGCGGCCGGCCACTGCCGGTTTTGGCGGTCGTGGCATTGGCGCTGGGCAGTTCCTCAAGGGTCTCGACCAGAATCTCCTCGGTGACGCCATCGACAGAAACGTAGAACGGACGTTTGTTCTGGCCCGTGTGGCCGGTGCCGGTGATGCGGATATTGTAGGTCTCACCGTGCAGGGTGACATTGAATTCCACCGGACCCAGTGACGGATTTTCCTGCGATGTCGGGATCGGTTCCAGGGATTCCGGTTTCAGCGTGCCCTCTTTGCGGTTCTCCAGGAAGTCGCGGCCGAGCTCCGGAAACATGGCGTAGATCAGCACGTCCTCTTCAGTGTGCGCCAGCGCGCCGATGTCTTCGCGCAGGGTTTCCATTTCATCGTGCAGCAGGTCGGCGGGGCGCACGTCGATGACGTCTTCGTTGCCGATGGCCTGCTGGCGCACCATGGGATTCACCGTGCCGGGCGCCTGCCCATAGCGGCCTTGCAGATACAGCTTCACTTCGTTGGTGATGGTTTTGTAGCGCATGCCGGTGAGCACGTTGAGCACCGCCTGTGTGCCGACGATCTGCGAAGTGGGCGTGACCAGCGGCGGGTATCCGAGGTCTTCGCGCACGCGCGGAATTTCCTCCAGCACTTCGTTGATGCGATTCAACGCGCCCTGCTCGCGCAGTTGCAGCAGCAGGTTGGAGATCATGCCGCCCGGCACCTGATTGACCTGCACGCGCGTGTCGAGGCCAGCGAACTCGCTTTCGAACTGGTGATATTTTTTGCGCACTTCGCGGAAGTAGAAACCAATCTCCTGCAAGGCCACGAGGTCCAGGCCAGTGTCGTACGCTGTGCCGCGCAATGCTGCCACCATGCTCTCGGTGGGCGGATGGCTGGCACCGCCGGCGAAAGCCGAGAGCGCGGTGTCGATGTGCTGGCAACCGTTCTCGATGGCCTTCAACTGACACATGTCGGCCAGGCCGGCGGTGGCGTGGCAGTGCAGGTGTATGGGTATGCGCACGGCCTGGCAGAGTTTGCCCACCAGTTCAGCGGTGATCATGGGTGTGAGCAGGCCGGCCATGTCCTTGATGGCGATGCTGTCGCAGCCCATCGCTTCGAGATCCCTGGCGAGGGCGACGAACTTGGCGATGTCATGCACCGGACTGGTGGTGTAACAGATCGTGCCTTGCGCATGCTTGCCGGCGGCCTTCACCGCCGTAACGGCGACGCGCACATTGCGCAGATCGTTGAGCGCATCGAAGATGCGGAACACATCGATGCCGTTAATGGCCGCGCGCGCGATGAAGGCGCGCACCACGTCATCGGAGTAGTGCCGGTAACCGAGCAGATTCTGACCGCGCAGCAGCATCTGCAAGCGGGTGTTGGGCAATGCGGCGCGTAGCAGGCGCAGGCGCTCCCAGGGGTCTTCCTTCAGATAGCGCAGGCAGGCATCGAAGGTCGCGCCACCCCACACTTCCAGCGACCAGTAGCCGATGCGGTCCAGACGCGCGCAGGCCGGCAGCATGTCGGCGCTGCGCAGGCGCGTGGCGATCAGCGACTGGTGCGCGTCGCGCAGGATGACGTCGGTGATGTGGACTTTCGGCATATAAATTCAGTATCTAGTAGCAAGTGGCAAGTAGCAAGTATCTGGTCGCAGAGTTTGCTGGCGCCTTTCCTTGCAACTCGCTACTCGCTACTGTTTCATCTTCCCATGTGCGCCGCGACCGCCGAGGCGATGACCGCGGCGAGTTCGCGCGTCGGCCGTCGTGTCGAGTATTCGATCAGTTCCGGATGCGATTCGACGAAGCTGGTGTCGAAGTTGCCGCTGCAGAACTCGGCGGATTGCAGGATCTCCAGATAATACGGAATCGTGGTCTTGATGCCGTACAGGCCGATGTCGGTGAGAGCGCGCCGGCCGCGGTTCAGTGCGGCGTTCCAGTCCAGCGCCCAGACGATGAGCTTGACGCACAACGAATCGTAATAGGGCGGCACGGTATAGCCGGTGTAAATCGCGCCGTCGGTGCGCACGCCGGGGCCGCCCGGCGCGAAATAGCGTGTGATACGGCCGAAACTGGGCAGAAAATCATTCTTCGGGTCTTCGGCGTTGATGCGGAACTGGATGGCGAAGCCGCGCCGGCGCACCTCGTCCTGACGGTAACTCAGCGGCTGGCCGGCGGCGATGCGGATCTGTTGCTGCACAATGTCGATGCCGGTGATTTGCTCGGTGACGGTGTGTTCGACCTGCAGGCGGGTGTTCATCTCCATGAAATAGAACTGGCCATTCTGGTCAAGCAGGAACTCCACAGTGCCGGCGTTCTGGTAGTTGACGGCACGCGCCGCAAGCACCGCCATGTCGCCGAGCTGCGTGCGTTGTTCCTCATCGAGTTGCGGCGAAGGCGCGATCTCAATGAGCTTCTGATTGCGGCGCTGGATGGAGCAGTCGCGTTCGAATAAATGAATCACGTTGCCGTGACTGTCGGCGAGGATCTGTACTTCGATGTGGCGCGGATTGATGATGCACTTTTCCATGAACATGTCGGCGCTGCCGAAGGCCTTGCGCGCCTCGGACAGCACGCGGTCGTAGTTGCGGCGCAGTTCCTCGGCGCTGTTGCAGCGGCGGATGCCGCGCCCGCCGCCGCCGCTGGTGGCCTTGAGCATGATCGGGTAACCGAAGGTCTCAGCCAGTGCCAGCGCCTCGTCGAGGCTGTTGATGTTGCCGTCGGTGCCCGGCGTGACCGGCAGTCCGGCGGCCTTCATGGCACGCCGAGCCTCGGTTTTGTCGCCCATGCGGCGGATCACCTCGGCGTTGGGGCCGATGAAGCGCACGCCGCGCTTGACGCAGATCTCGGCGAGCAGCGGATTCTCGGACAGGAAGCCGTAACCGGGGTGCAGGGCGTCGCAGCCGGTGGCCACGGCCAGGTTCACGATGCGGTGGGCATTGAGATAGCCGGCCACCGAATCCGGGCCGATGTTATAGGCCTCGTCGGCCTTCTTGACGTGCAGGGCATGGCGGTCGGCGTCGGTGTAGATCGCCACCGAGGTGATGCCGAGTTCGGCGCAGGCGCGCACGATGCGGACGGCGATTTCGCCGCGATTGGCGATCAGGATCTTGGTTATCATGGTGAAAGACAGGGTAAAGGGAAAGGATCAAAGATAAAAGCTAAAAGCTAAGGGGGTATAGCCCTGAATTGGTTGCTTTACTTTGCCCTTTGCCCTTTTATCTGTTCTCTTATATCATGGCCGGCTTATGTCAGGGTCACTGCCGGATCGGATCGATGCGCTGCGCCTGGCCGAAACCGGACGCACGTTGCGTGGCCGCCTGCCGCTGGCGGCGCTGACGCGGCTGGCGCCGACGCTGTACACCCCCGATGGCGAGGTTGCCGTCGAGATGAGTGGCAGCAAGGCCGGCCGGGTGCGCACTTTGCACGGGCACATCGTGACCACACTGACGCTGGTCTGTCAGCGTTGTCTGGAACCGATGACCGTGCCGATCGACGTGCAGTTCCAACTCGGTCTGGTGACGACCGAGGAGCAGGCCGAGCGACTGCCCGAAGGGCTGGAGCCGCTGCTGGTCACGGAGCCGACGCTGCGCCTGGCCGAAGTCATCGAGGATGAACTGGTGCTGGCGCTGCCGATTGTGGCGCTGCATCCCGAGGGCAGCGCCTGTGCGGCACGAGTGCCGGCCGCCGTGGCGGCGGTGCAGGAGCCGGTAGAGCCGGAGCCGCGTAAAAATCCTTTCGCGGTGCTGGCGCAGTTGAAGAATTCACATTAAATGTTTTGTTAGGAGTAATTGATCATGGCAATGCAAAAAAGTCGCAAGACGCCCTCAACCCGCGGCATGCGCCGTTCGCACGACGCACTCAAACCGCCAACGCTGTCCATCGAGCCGACCTCGGGTGAGACGCACCGTCGTCACCACATCAGTCCCGACGGCTACTATCGCGGCCGCAAGGTCATCACCAAAGACAGCTGAGCCGCTCGTCTGATCTCATTCAGACCGCGCGATTCACTGTGCAACCCATGACCCGGCCGCAGGCCGCACCGATTCACCCTCTCCCGTGTTGCGCGGGAGAGGGTGGCCCGAAGGGCCGGGTGAGGGAGAGAGACCGTCCGGCTCATGGGCGTATTTCGCTGCAGCAGCTCGGCCGGGCGGTCTCTCCATGACACGGGCCGTCACTATCGCCCTCGATGCCATGGGCGGCGATCATGGCCCGGAAGTCACCGTTGAGGCCGCGCTGTACATGCTGCGCGAGGCGCAGCAACTACGGCTTATCCTGGTTGGCGATCACGAGATTCTTAATGCGCAACTGCACCGCAACCGCATCGGCCACGACAGTCGCTTGACCGTGCACCACGCTTCACAACGTGTCGAGATGGACGAATCGCCCGCCCAGGCGCTACGCACCAAGAAAGATTCCTCGATGCGCGTCGCCATCAACCTCGTCAAAGAGGGGGCCGCCGATGCCTGTGTCAGCGCCGGCAACACCGGCGCCCTGATGGCCACCGCGCGCTACGTGCTCAAGACACTGCCCGGCATCGACCGCCCCGCCATCTGCACCTCGCTGCCGTCCATCGAAGGTCACACCCACATGCTCGATCTCGGCGCCAATGTCGACTCCACGCCGCAGCACCTGTTCGAGTTCGCGGTGATGGGTTCGGTGCTGGCGACGGCAGTGGACAACATCGAACGTCCGCGCGTCGGGCTGCTCAACATCGGCGCAGAAGATATCAAGGGCAACGAGCAGGTCAAAGGCGCGGCACAACTGCTGGCGGCCAGCAATCTGAATTACATCGGCTACGTGGAAGGCGACGCCATCTACAAGGGCGGCGTGGACGTGATTGTCTGCGACGGCTTCGTCGGCAATGTGGCGCTGAAGACCAGCGAAGGACTGGCCACCATGATCCGGCACTTCATGAAGCTGGAATTCACCCGCAACATCATCACCCGCACGGTCGGTCTGTTCGCGCTACCGGTGCTCAAGGCGTTCCGCAGCCGCATCGATCCGCGCCGCTACAACGGCGCCAGCTTCCTCGGTTTGCAGGGCATCGTCGTCAAGAGTCACGGCGGTGCCGACGCCAAGGCCTTCGCCAACGCCATCCGCATCGCCATGCTGGAAGTCGACAAAGCCGTGCCGCAGCATATCCGCGACAATCTTGAAGCACTACTGGCACAGAGGCAGGTCATTTGAAGCACGCGCGCATCGCCGGTACGGGCGGCTATCTGCCCGACAAGGTACTCACCAACGCCGATCTGGAAAAAATGGTCGAGACCACCGATCAATGGATCGTGGAACGCACCGGCATCCACGAGCGGCACATCGCCGCCGACGGTCAGACCACCTGCGATCTCGCCGAGCAGGCCGCGCGCCGGGCGATGGCGATGGCCGGACGCAAGGCCCATGACATCGATTTGGTGATCGTCGCCACGACCACGCCGGATCGGATATTCCCCAGCACCGCTTGCCTGCTGCAGCAACGTCTCGGCATTCACGGTTGCGCGGCCTTCGATATCCAGGCCGTGTGTACCGGCTTCGTCTACGCCCTCGGTATAGCGGACAAATTCATACGCACCGGATCGGCGCGTTGCGCGCTGGTGATCGGCGCGGAGACGCTGTCGCGCATCGTCGACTGGACCGACCGCGGCACCTGCGTGCTGTTCGGCGATGGGGCCGGCGCCGTGATACTGGAAGCGTCCGATGAGCCGGGTATTCTCTCCACGCATCTGCACGCCGACGGCCGTTATCAAAACCTGCTCACTGTCAACGCCGGCATCTCGCAGGGCTATGACCTGATGCAGGAAGGTAAGGCATTCATCGAGATGCAGGGTAACGAGGTCTTCAAGGTCGCGGTGAATACACTCGGCCGTATCGTCGACGAGACCCTGCACGCCAATCATCTGGCCAAGTCAGACATCGACTGGCTGATTCCACACCAAGCCAACACCCGCATCATCGCCGCCACCGCCAAGAAGCTGAAGATATCCATGGACCGCGTGGTGCTGACGGTTGGCGAACACGGCAACACCTCGGCCGCGTCGGTGCCGCTGGCGCTCGACACCGCGGTGCGCGATGGGCGTATTCAGCGCGGCGAGCTGCTGATGCTGGAGGCGTTTGGTGGTGGGTTTACCTGGGGTTCGGCATTGGTGAGATATTGAGTGCTGAGTCAGGGTGGCGCTTTGAGAGGGTGAGGGGAAGTTAATCAGGGGTTCCTTAATTCATCGCTTGGTTTGATGTGTACTAACTTGTAGGTATCAACTGTGTCCGATTCTTCCGATTCAATTCTCGGCGTCGTCTTCCCCGGTCAAGGCTCGCAATCCATCGGCATGCTGAAAGAGCTCGCGGCTGCGCATGCAGTGGTGCAGGAAACATTCGCATCGGCCTCGCAGGTGTTGGGTTACGATCTCTGGAGCTTGGTGCAAAATGGTCCTGAGGATGAGCTAAACCAGACCGCCAAGACGCAGCCCGCCATGCTGGCGGCCGGTGTGGCGGTGTGGCGTGTGTGGCGTGCACAGGGCGGTGCCGAGCCGGCAGTCATGGCCGGTCACAGTCTCGGTGAATACACAGCGCTGGTGTGCGCCGATGCGCTCGGTTTTGAAGATGCGGTGGCACTGGTTGCCGAGCGCGGCCGCTTGATGCAGGAGGCGGTACCGGCGGGGCAGGGCGCGATGGCGGCGATTCTTGGGCTGGACGACGATCAGGTGCGCGCGGCCTGCGCCGCGGCGGCGCAGGGTGAGATCGTTGCGGCGGTGAATTTCAATTCGCCGGGCCAAGTCGTGGTGGCCGGTCATGCGGCGGCGGTGCAGCGTGCCATGGCGGCGGCCAAGCAGGCGGGCGCCAAGCGCGCGCTGGCGCTGGCGGTCAGTGCACCTTCGCATTGCGCGCTGATGCTGCCGGCGGCGCAGCGGCTCGCCGAACGCCTCGCGACGGTGACGGTCAATGCGCCGCGTATTCCGGTTCTGCACAATGCCGATGTCAAGGCCTACAGCGATGCGGCGGCGATCCGCGCGGCGCTGGTGCGGCAGTTGCACCAGCCGGTGCGCTGGGTGGAAACGATTCAGGCCATGCGCGCACGCGGCGTGTCCACAGTGTTAGAATGCGGGCCCGGCAAGGTGCTCGCCGGACTGATCAAACGCATCGATGCAACAATGACAGCGCTGCCGGTATATGACACGGCGTCGCTGCAACTGGCCTTGGATAGCTGATCAAATACTCGGGTGGTCATACGTGGAAGGCGCTATGTCTCTGTCAGGTGAAATTGCATTGGTGACCGGCGCCAGCCGCGGCATCGGCCGCGCCATCGCGCTGCAGCTCGGCACCGCCGGCGCCACGGTGATCGGCACCGCGACCACCGCCGAGGGCGCGCAGGGCATCAGCGATGCGTTCAAGGAACACGCTATACATGGCGCCGGCAAGGTGCTGAATGTCACCGAGAGCGAATCCGTTGATGCGCTCATCACGGCCACGGTTGCCGAGTTTGGCGCGCCGACCATACTGGTCAACAACGCCGGCATCACCCGCGATGATCTGCTCATGCGCATGAAAGACGAGGCCTGGGATGCGGTGATCGCCACCAATCTCAATTCCGTGTTCCGTCTCAGCAAGGCCTGCCTGCGCAGCATGGTCAAGGCGCGCAAGGGGCGGATCATCAGCATCGCCTCGGTGGTCGGCGTGATGGGCAATGCCGGTCAGGCCAATTATGCCGCGGCCAAGGCCGGTATCATCGGCTTCTCGAAGTCGCTGGCGCGCGAGGTCGGTTCGCGCGGCGTCACCATCAATGTGGTCGCGCCGGGTTTCATCGATACCGATATGACGCGCGCCCTGCCGGAAGAACAGCAGGCCCTGCTGCTCCAGCAGATTCCGCTGAACCGTCTGGGCCGGGTCGAGGACATCGCCTACGCCGTGGCATTCCTGGCCTCACCCGCGGCGGCCTATATTACCGGCGAGACGCTGCACGTGAACGGCGGGATGTACATGGTCTAGGTTGACGCTCCAGCTGCGAAGTTTTTTTCAATGTACCACTATCGTTATGATTCATTGACGTTATTGCTCTGCAAGCGGTGGATATTAACTACCGCGCAGAGTACATAAAAAGTGGAATGACGTGCCGCTTTTCACTACAATACCGCCCGCCCCACGGCGAATTCACACCAAAGAGGAATGAGTACCCATGAGCAATGTTGATGAACGCGTCAAGAAGATCGTAGTTGAGCAGCTGGGCGTGAAGGAAGATGAGGTCAGCAATGCCTCGTCGTTCGTCGATGATCTGGGCGCCGACTCGCTTGACACGGTTGAGCTGGTCATGGCTCTGGAAGAGGAATTCGAGTGCGAGATTCCCGACGAGGAAGCCGAGAAGATCACCACGGTCCAGCAGGCCATTGATTACGTCAGTGCCCATCTGGGCTGATAGCGAGCCGCATTTCTGAAATCGCCGCTACCCCACCGGTAGCGGCCTTTTTGTTTATCCCGTTGCCGCCTTGCGCGGACAGTCAAAGCAGAGGACAGAGTCTTGTCGAAGCGTCGCGTCGTCATTACTGGATTGGGTATCGTCTCGCCGGTGGGCAACTCCGTCACCGAAGCCTGGGGTAATATCCTGGCCGGGCGCAGCGGCATCGGCCCGATCACGCACTTCGACGTGTCGGCGTTCTCAGTGCGCTTCGGCGGCTCGGTGCGCGACTTCGATCCGGCGCAGTACATCGCGCCCAAGGAAGTCAAGAAAATGGACCCCTTCATCCATTACGGAATCGCAGCGGCCGCGCAGGCCATTGCGGATTCCGGACTGGTAGTGACCGAGCAGAACGCCGAGCGTATCGGCGTGGCGATCGGATCGGGCATCGGCGGTCTGCCGGGCATCGAAAAGAATTACCAGGCTTTCAAAGACGGCGGGCCGCGCAAGATCTCGCCGTTCTTCGTGCCGAGTTCCATCATCAACATGATCTCCGGCAATCTGTCGATTATGTTCGGCATGAAGGGACCGAACATCGCCATCGTCACCGCCTGCACCACCGGCACGCACAACATCGGCGCCGCGGCACGCATGATTCAATACGGCGACGCCGATGTGATGATCGCCGGCGGTTCTGAGATGGCGACCACGCCGACCGGCCTCGGCGGTTTCGCTGCGGCGCGCGCCCTGTCGACGCGCAACGATGATCCAACCACCGCCAGCCGCCCCTGGGACAAGGAGCGCGACGGCTTCGTACTCAGCGACGGCGCGGGCGTGGTGGTGGTGGAGGAATACGAACATGCCAAGGCGCGTGGCGCGAACATCTACGCCGAGGTGGTCGGTTTCGGTATGAGCGGCGATGCTTATCATATGACGACGCCATCGGAAGGCGGTGAGGGCGCCAAGCGCTGCATGCTCCAGGCGCTGCGCGACGCCGGCCTGAACACCACGCAGGTCGATTACATTAACGCCCACGGCACCTCGACACCGGCCGGTGACAAGGGCGAGACCGATGCCGTGAAGGCGGCATTCGGTGCCGAGGCCTACAAGCTCGCGATCAGTTCCACCAAGAGCATGACCGGTCACCTGCTGGGCGCGGCCGGCGGCGTCGAAGCGGTGTTCAGCATTCTCGCCATCCGCGATCAGGTCGCGCCGCCGACCATCAATCTGACCACGCCCGATCCCGAGTGCGATCTCGACTATGTGGCGAACACGGCACGACCGATGAAGATCGATGTCGCCATGTCCAACTCCTTCGGCTTCGGCGGCACCAACGGTACGCTGGTGTTCCGCAAGCTCGACTAAGCCCGCGCGTTCCGGCACAGCGGGCCGGTACACATGTCAGCCCCACGGGTCCGCCGTCTCGAAATCTTCCCCGATCTTCTCGATCTGCATTGCGCGCACCCGGCGCGCTATCCGCACTTGCTGGAGAGCGCCACGCCCGGCGGACCGCAGGCGCGCTATGACATCCTGTTCGCGTTTCCCGGTGAATGTTTGGAATTGTCGGCGGATGGCCGTTTGACGGATGCGCGTCACGCCGCGACCGATAACGATTTTCTCTCTGCGCTTGATCAGGTCTGCGCTGCCGAAGCCGGTGCCGGTGCTGGTGTCACGCAGTCAGAGTTGCCCTTCCGCGGTGGCTGGTTCGTCTATTTCGGTTATGAACTCGCGGCGCAGATCGAACCCAGTCTGACGCTGCCGCCGGCGCGCTCGCAGTTGCCGACCGCATTGGCCCAGCGCATCCCCGCCGCGGTGATCCGCGATCATCGGCAGC
>JBGPWJ010000189.1:0-5284 GCA_041492115.1 Gammaproteobacteria bacterium | reverse complement strand
TGTCGGACTTTTGGGATTGATCAAGCCAATACTTACTTTGGATTCTTTCATCTGTCTATTTCGATAGTTTACCGTTAAGCACTGGCAAAGAATTGTTCCGTCTTTGTCCTGCGATAGATTTGGTAGGTTCGTTTTTTAAGCATCAGGCTCATCAATCCCGTGATATGCAATCCTCATTATTTCAGGCGAGTAAAATGTTTTTGGATATGAATTTGGTGATTCACGCAAAATTCCTACATTTACCAATCTATGTATATCAGAATTTGCGGTAGGGTATGTTACCTTGTAGGCTCGAGCTAACTTAGACACAACTACTATTGGTCGCGCGAATAGATCTTCAATTATTGGATGAAGCCTGGCTGCACCATTTAGGTGTACTGTACGCTCGTGATAATCCTGTCTTAGCGCAACTAAACGGTCAATGCGGCGTATTGAATCTATAGATTGTGAAACGGTTGCCCGCAAACAGAAGTTAATCCAATTAGACCATCTGCACTTAGCACTTATATTAAAAAGATTATCAATATATTCATCTTTATAACGCTCAAAGAAGGCGCTTAGATAGAGCCATGGTCTATGTAACCCACACCATTTATAAATCATGAGTGATAGTAATAATCGGCCTACACGTCCATTTCCGTCATTAAATGGGTGAATCGTCTCAAACTGATAGTGGAGCATGAAACAGCGCACAAGTGGATCTATACCAGATGCGCTTCCTAAGTATTTTTCAAATTCGTCTAGACAACGCGGCACTTCCACCGGCGGCGGAGGAATAAATCGACGGGCTGATCCGATATGGACTTGGGTCTTTCGAAATTCACCAGGAGTTCGATCTGCTCCTCGCACACCTCCTAATAGTGCTTGATGAAGCTGGCGAACCAGAGCTAATGAAAGTGGGTATCCTTCATCGAGTTGTTGCTGTCCAAGAGTCAGGGCTCGACCGTAGTTAAAAACTTCACGCCACGCATTAACGGGATCTTCTTCAGACAAAGGTTCACGCGGATCAATTCCGTAAAGAAGCAATTGCTCCGGTGAAGCGTAAGTTCCTTCCAAGCTGGACGAGGTCAACGCCTCGCGTTCCTGTAATGGCCTAAGAAGTAAATCTTGGTTTGGTAAGTGGCGCCCAACACCGTCGAGACGTGCTAATTCTTCCTTTGCCCTTACGAGCAAGGGCCAAGTTTCTGGCTCTAAATCGAACTCCGTCAGCAAGGAGTTTGGAACAAATGACCAATCAGGATCTTCGTTTACCTTGATTGGCACCAAATATCCTGGGGATTCTGGGGTAAATACAGATTTATCCACAATATGTCCTTTTGGGGCTTGGGCTTTAAAGCTTGCGACTGGCTTTAAAATAAACACAAACATATTTTAAAGCTAAGTCGGACCTTAAACAATCCCTTAACTGCCCTATTATAAATTACGACCCTAATAACATATTGTTTTAATTATATTCATATCTATCTTTCTGGCATTCACTCTGAATTTGGGAACCTAAATCATCATTTTGATCCTCTCAAACCATATATTATGTGGGATAATTAATATTAGACGCTCGCAAGTTTTGGTGTACAACGATGCCCATAAGTTGTGCGAACGAAACGTAGCGAAGAGAACATCTGCTTGATGGGTTTGTGAGAGCTCATCTGGACACTTGCTAACCCATTATGGTGCGTGCAATACGACACCCGCGAACTACTTCTATGGCGAAGGCACCCTAGCCATGTAGGGCGCTGCCGGACCTGCCGGTTGCAGAACAACACCGCAATCGTCTGTCGAATATTCCGGCAGCGTCAGGCGCTGGCCTTCAACTCCGCGACCATCTTCTCGCAGACCTGCTTGGCGTCGCCGAACACCAGTGAGCAGTTGTCCTGGGTGAACAGCAGATTGTCGACGCCGGCGTAACCGGGGTTCATGCTGCGTTTGATGAAGAAGATGTGCCGCGCTTTGTATACGTCGAGGATCGGCATGCCGAAGATCGGGCTGGTGGGATCGGTCTTGGCGGCGGGGTTGGTGACGTCGTTGGCACCGACTACCAGCGCGACGTCTGCGGTGGAAAATTCCGGATTGATCTCATCCATCTCGAAGACGTGATCGTATGGCACGTCGGACTCGGCGAGCAGCACGTTCATGTGACCCGGCATGCGGCCGGCCACCGGGTGGATGGCGAACTTCACTTCCACGCCGCGCGCGATGATGATCTCCATCAGTTCCTTCAAGGCATGCTGCGCCTGGGCCACGGCCATGCCGTAACCGGGCACGATGATGACTTTCGAGGCGTTCGCCATCAGAAACACCGCGTCTTCGACGGAACCGGTCTTGATGCCTTTGTCGGCCGCCGCGCCGGCCGCCGAGTGACCGCCTTCGCCACCGCCGCCGAAACCGCCGAGGATGATGCTGATGATGGAACGGTTCATGGCCTTGGACATGATGAAGGACAGGATCGCGCCGGAGAAGCCGACCAGCGCGCCGGTGATGATCAACAGATTATTCTGCAAGGTGAAGCCGGTGGCCGCGGCGGCCCAGCCGGAATAGGAGTTCAGCATCGACACCACGACCGGCATGTCGGCGCCGCCGATCGGCACGATCAGCAGGAAACCGAGCAGGAAGGCGAGCCAGATCAGGTTCAGTAACGAGCTCAGGTGTTCGTGCAGGAAGAAGTCCGTGCCCAAACCGACGATCACCAGCGCCAGCGTCAGGTTGAGCCAATGCTGGCCCTTGAATACCAGCGGCTTGCCGCTCATCAGGCCTTGCAGTTTGGCGAAGGCCACCAGCGAACCGGTGAAGGTCACGGCGCCGATGAAGGTGCCAATGAAAATCTCGAACATCAGTTCCTGATTGAGTGTGCCGGCGCGCGCGTGCGTGATGTACGTCCCGACCGCCACCAGCACGGCGGCGAGACCGACGAAGGAATGCAGCGCCGCGACCAGTTGTGGCATGGCGGTCATCTTGATGCGCAGGGCGATGATCGCGCCGATCGTGCCGCCGACGGCGATGCCCGCGACGATGAAGCCGTAGGATTTCACCGCCGGGTTGAGCAGGGTGGCGATGATGGACAGCGCCATGCCGATCATGGCGTAGTAGTTGCCACGCCGCGCCGTGCTCGGGTGCGACATGCCCTTGAGAGCGAGGATGAACGACGCCGCTGAGATCAGGTAAGCGAGCGCCAGGCTGTTGGTATCGAGCTGCATGCGGCGCGCCTTAGGCTTTTTTGCGGAACATGCCGAGCATGCGCTGGGTGACGATGAAGCCGCCGAAGATGTTGATGGCGGCGAGCGTGACGGCGAAGAAGCCGATCAGTTCGGCGGCGAAACCACCGTCACCGCCGAAGCCCGCCACCAGCAGCGCGCCGACGATGATGATGCCGGAGATGGCGTTGGTGAGCGAGATCAGCGGCGTGTGCAGCGACGGCGTCACACCCCAGATCACCCAGTAACCGACGAAGCAGGCCAGCACGAACACGTACAGGCCGAGCATTGTTTCAGACATATCCACCTCTCAAATTAATCATTGACCCATAACAGAGGGTCCCTTCTCCCTAAGGGAGAAGGACAGGATGAGGGGTGATCGATTAGCACTTCCCCCTCACCCCAACCCTCTCCCCGGTGGGGAGAGGGAGTCAAAACGTTGCGCGCCTTCTCAGTAACACGCTGCGGCATTTTTAATTACCACAACTCCCAATCGAAAAGTCCCCCTCTTCCTCAGGGAGAAGGAGAGAAAAATCACCGCCCTTGATATCGCACTTCGCCCTTATACGTCACCAGCGACGCGGCAGTGATTTCATCGGCGAGATAATCTTTCAGTATCACCTCACCGTCCTGCTTGTCGAGCAGCAGGCCGAGGAAGTTGAGCAAATTGCGCGCGTAGAAGGCGCTGGCGTCAGCCGGCATCAGCGCCGGGAAATTGGTGATGCCGCAGAGGATGACACCGTGCACGTTAAGGGTCTGATCGGGCTTGGACAGCGGGCAGTTGCCGCCGGCCGCGGCCGCCATGTCGATCACCACCGTGCCGGCGTGCATGCCTTGGATGGCATCCTCGCTGATCAGCAGCGGCGCGGGCTGGCAGGGTATCAGCGCGGTGGAGATGATGATGTCGGCCTTCTTCAATTCCTCGCCGAGCAGTTCAAGCTGACGCCGCTGTGCCTCATCGGACAGCTGTTTGGCGTAGCCGCCCGTACCGACGCCGCTCTCGCCGAGGTCCAGTTCAATAAAGCGCGCGCCCAGCGACATGACCTGTTCCTTCACTTCCGGGCGCACATCGTAAGCGGACACCTGCGCGCCGAGGCGGCGCGCCGTGGCAATGGCCTGCAGGCCGGCGACGCCGGCGCCCAACACGATCACCCGCGCCGGTTTGGCCGAACCCGCCGAGGTCATCATCATCGGGAAAAAGCGGCCGTACAGATTGGCCGCTTCCAGCACCGCGCGGTAACCGCCGATGTTGGATTGCGAGGACAGCGCGTCCATGGCTTGGGCGCGTGAGATGCGCGGCACCAGTTCCAGCGCGAAGGCGTCGACGCCGGCCTGCGCCAGGCTGTTGAGCTTGCCTTCGATATTGCACAGTTCCATGAAGCTGACCAGCAGCGCGCCGCGGCTCAGCTGTGCGGTTTCGGCATCGTTGGGCTTGTGCACCTTGAAGACGATGTCGGCGGCCAGCGCCTCGGCGGCAGTGCCGAGCGTGGCGCCGACGGACTGATAGGCTGCATCGGGAAAATGCGCGGCGCGACCGGCGTCGCGCTCCACCACGACCTCAAGACCCTGAGCGCGCAACTTCTTCACGGTATCGGGCGTGGCGGCGACGCGGGTCTCGCCGCGGCGGGTTTCTTTGGGGATACCGACCTTCATAACGACTGCCTGACACCTGGGCCGGATCGGCCGAAAATCGAAAGGCGTTATTGTGCCACAGGCGCCGGGCCGAAACATGCCCGGGGAGCCGCCGATTCAGGTCTTGGGCTTGCCGTCCTCGGCCTCGAAATCCAGGGACGCGGAGTTGATGCAGTAGCGCAGGCCCGTTGGTTGCGGGCCGTCCGGGAAGACGTGGCCGAGGTGCGCTGCGCATTTGGCGCAGCACACCTCGGTGCGGGTCATGCCGAGACCGCTGTCGGTATGCTCGACGACGGCGTCCCGGGTCATGGGTTGCCAGTAACTCGGCCAGCCGCTGCCGGAGTCGTATTTGTGCTGCGACGTGAACAAGGGTGCGCCGCAGCACATGCATTTATAGAGGCCAGGCGTTTTGAGGTCGTAGTACTGGCCGGTGAAGGCGCGCTCGGTGCCGTGTTCGCGCGTGA
>JBGPWJ010000020.1:0-17194 GCA_041492115.1 Gammaproteobacteria bacterium | reverse complement strand
TCGGACAGTACGGCGGCCGGCCGCTGGTCGAACGTTACGGCCGCTATGTACTGATCTCGCATCATGACCTCGACATGGCCGACCGCGCCTTCGCGCGCCACGGCGAGATCATCATCTTCATCGGCCGGCTGCTGCCGGTGGTGCGCACCTTCATCGCCTTTCCGGCCGGTGTGGCGCGCATGCACATGGGCCGCTTCATCACCTACACCTTCGTCGGCTCGCTGATCTGGTGCTGGGCGCTGGCCTATGTGGGCAAACAGCTGGGAGACAACTGGGTAGCGCTGAAGCCCTACTTCCATGAGTTTCACCAGGTGTTCGCCGCTGTCGCGGTGGTGCTGGTGGGGTGGTATATCTGGCGGCATGTGAAGCACAGCAATGAGCGACAGTAAATCCGAACCGGCGACCGGTACGCGTCTGGCGGTCGACATCGGCACGCCGATGGTGGTGGAGATTCCGGGACTCGATGCCAAGATCAAATGCCCGCTGGTCGGCATGCAACCGGGGGAATTCCTGATCCTAAGGCCCCCCAAGTCATATGCCTACAAACTGTTTCATGTCGGCAAGAGACCCAGGGCGGTGGTGCGCTACATCTACAACGGCCGGGTGTTCGGTTTCGAAACCACCCTGCTCGGCTCGATACTCGACCCGCTCGGTTTGATCTTCCTGGGTTACCCGAAGCAGGTCAGCGAACACAATCTGCGCGCCGCGCCGCGTCTCGAATGCCACCTGCCCGCCAAGGCAACGCTCAATGACATCGAGTTCGGTGGCGCCATCCAGGATATCAGTCCGACCGGTTGCCGGCTCAGCATCAAGACCACGTTGCTGCAGGCCGGCAGTCCCGCGTTGGAAATGAACATACGCATCGATCTGCAACTGCCCGACCAACCCGACACGCTGGCGTTGCACGGCAAGATCAAAAACATCGAACAGGATGCCAACCGTGTCGCCCTGGGTGTCGCCTTCAAGGACATCGGCGAGGCGGCGCGCACGCAGATATCGCGTTATCTCGCGGACGCCGGGTGATCTGAAAAAAGCTATCGAACCGCGATCGAAGTCAAGGCCGTTGTAACGCCGCTTCCACCTGCACGCGCTTTTCTTTCCCCGCCAACAACTCGATCAGTTCCAGCGCGAAATCCATGGCCGTGCCCGGACCGCGCGAAGTGATGACCTTGCCGTCTGTCACAACCGCTCGGTTGCTGAGTTGCACGTCGCCCAGATTCAGCTTCTCCAGCACACCCGGGAATCCGGTCGCGTGTTTGCCGGCGAGCAGCCCGGCACTGGCCAGCACTTTGGGCGCGGCGCAGATCGCTGCCGTGTATTTGCCCTGCTGACTCATGCGCTGCAGCAAGGCACGGATGCGCGCGTCCTGGTCGAGATTGTCGGCGCCCGGTTGCCCGCCGGGCAGCACCACCATGTCGTAGTCGCGCCGCAGTGCCGCATCGAGCGTGGTGTCTGGCAACAGGCGCGTGCCGCGCGCGGCTGTTACCGGCTGACCATCAAGACCGGCGGTGATGACTTCGATACCGGCGCGGCGCAGCAAGTCGATGACGGTGACGGCTTCGAGTTCTTCGCAACCTTGGGCGAGCGGGATCAGGACCGAGGACATGATGGCCTCCTTGAATTACGACCTGATGGTAGGCCGCTGGAGTTAAGGGCGGGTCTCAGACCCGCCCTTTGGGCTTAGCGCCGAATCAATCACAGCGCCTGCTGACTGTTAAGGCGCGCGATCCTTGAGGATGGCCAGACCCTTGAGCAGGTTGAGGGCTTGGTACAACTGATAGTCGCTGCTGGCCAGCGGCTCGTCCTTCTTATCGCCCTTCTTGCCGTCCTTGTCGATCGGGGCCCCCTCAGCAGGTGCCTTGACGGCTTCCTCTGTCTTGGGCTTGGCAGCGCCGTTGATCAGATGGCGCGACAGGTCGGCTTCCTTGATGTTCATGTCGTTCTTATCGGCCGCTGTTACCTTGACGTTGTCGAACTGGATGTCCGGCGTGATGCCCTCGGCCTGAATGGAGCGGCCGGACGGCGTGTAGTAACGCGCCGTGGTGAGCTTGACCGCGCCGCCATTGCTGAGCGGCAGAATGGTCTGCACCGAACCTTTGCCGAAGGTCTTGGAACCGACGATCAGCGCACGCTTGTCGTCCTGCAGGGCGCCGGCGACGATTTCGGATGCGGATGCCGAGCCTTGATTGACCAGCACCACCAGCGGTGCGCCGTTCAGCACATCGCCCGGACGCGCGGTAAAGCGCATCTTGGAATCTTCGATGCGGCCTTCGGTGTAGACGATCAGACCGTCGTTGATGAAGGCATCGGAGACGGCGACGGCGCCATCCAGCACACCGCCGGGGTTGTTGCGCAAATCCAGCACCAGACCTTTGAGCGCCCCGCCGTTTTCTTTCTTGAGGTCCTCCATGGCCTGCATCAGGTTATCGGCGGTCTTGGATTGGAACTGGCTGATGCGCAGGTAGGCATAGCCTTTCTCGAGCATGCGGCTCTTGACGCTCTTGACGCGGATGATGTCGCGCTTCACGGAGATTTCCAGCGGTTTTTCCTGGCCTTCGCGGACGATGGTCAGACGGATGGCCGTGCCGGGTTTGCCGCGCATCAGATTGACGGCATCGCTGAGGCTCATGCCCTTCACCGGCGTGTCGTCGAGACGGATGATCAGATCACCGGCTTGAACACCGGCGCGTTGTGCGGGCGTGTCGTCGATCGGTGATATCACTTTGACGAAGCCGTCTTCCATGCCCACTTCAATGCCCAGACCGCCGAACTCACCGGTGGTACCGACCTGCAGTTCCTTGAATTCGGTTTCATCGAGGTATGACGAATGCGGATCCAAACCGGCCAGCATGCCGCGGATGGCGTTTTCCAGCAGTGTCTTGTCCTCCACCGGCTCGACGTAGTCGTTCTTCACGCGAGCGAATACGTCGGTGAAGGTGCGCAGCTCATCGAGCGGCAGCATCTGGGCGCTGCCCGGCCGTTCGGCCAGCACGCCGCTGCCAATCGACAGGCTCACGCCCACCACCACACCCAGGGAGAGGATCAGAGAATTACGCGTCATCGCTTTCATCGAGTTTCCATCGGCCGTCGGCCGTCAGTAAAAATGCAGTGTAAAAGGTACAGGAGCGGCACTCACTTGACTAGTGCCGTGCATGCGTAAAAAGCAGTCCGTCACGGTTTGCGCGCCTGTTCGTTGCTGCCGGTCCGGCACCATGCCAGGGGATCGACCGGCTGACCCTGCTGTCGGATTTCGAAATACACGCCGTTTTGCGCCTGCCCGCCGCTGGCGCCGGCGCTGGCGATGGTCTCGCCCGCCGTCACTGTTTCGCCGGTGTCTTTGTACAGGCTTTGGTTATGGCCGTACAAACTCATATAGCCGCCGCCGTGGTCGATGATGATCAGCAGACCAAAGCCGCGCAGCCAGTCGGCGAAGGCGACGCGGCCGCGCGCCACCGCGCGCACCGCGCTGCCCTCGGATACTTCGATCAGCAGGCCGTGCGCGGGCGGCATGCCTTCGCCACGCGTGGCACCGAAGCGTGTCGCCACCCGGCCGCGTACCGGCAACGGCAACTGGCCCTTGAGCCTGGCGAACGGCTGCGAGTTGGCCGCGGCGGCATCCGGGAAGTCGGCGAGCGCCTGCTGCAGGTCCTGCAAAAGGTTTTGCAGACCGCGCTCGTCCTGTTCCATGCGCGTGATCTGCGTGCCCTTGTCCTGAATCTCGGCACTGACCGCCGCCAGCAGCGCCTGGCGCTCCTGGCGGGTGTTACGCAAGGACTCCGCTTCGACCACCTGTTGGGCGCGCAGTTCTTGCAAGTGGGAATTTTCCTGCATGATCTGCGTTTCGAGGGTCTTGAGCGCCTGCACCTGGGCCTGCACCGCCGCGATGCGCGCGACGCGCGCGCGGTTCAGATAACCGTAGTAGGCGAGCGCGCGATCCAGACGTGCCGGGTCTTCCTGATTGAGCAGCAGCTTGAGCGGCTCCTGACGGCCGAGCAGGTAGGCGGCGCGCACCTGATTGGCGAGGCCGGCGCGCTGTGCCGCGATGACCGCCTGCTGGGTCTGCTCCTGATCCTGCAAGGTGGTGAGGCGTGCCGTGCCGGTGGCGAGGTCCTGATCGATCCTGGCAAGTTCGCGCGTCGCGCGGCCGATTTCCTGTTCACTCTGACGCAGCTGTTCCTGCACGCTGCCCTGACGCCCGCGCGCCTCGGCCAAGCCGCTGCGCAACTCCTTCAGTCGTGTGCGCAACTGTTCGAGCTCCGCGGCTTTGGCCTTGGCATCGGCGGCGGGAGCAGCGGCCTGTGCGACAGCGCCTGCGAACAGCGACAACGCAGCGGCAAGAGAACAGATGACGATGAGGGAGCACCGCAACAGCGGTCGTGCGCGGAAGCGCCGTGTGCTCATGGGTGTGTCAATCGGCGTTGACCGCGCTCTTGGCAGGCGCGGTGAACTCCACCAGCGAGTGACCGGTCATCTCCGCTGGCTTTTCGATACCCAGCAGCGCCAGCAGGGTCGGTGCCACATCCGACAGTGCACCGACCTGTGCCAACTCCACAGGCCGGCCCACATAAACAAAAGGCACGAGGTTGGTGGTGTGCGCGGTGTGCGCCTGGCCGGTGTCGGTGCCCTGCATCTGCTCGACATTGCCGTGATCAGCGGTGATCAGCAGCTCGCCGCCGACCTGTGCGAGCGCCGGCAGTACCCGGCCCAGGCAGGCATCGATGGTCTCGACAGCGCGCACCGCGGCGGCAAAATCGCCGGTGTGGCCGACCATGTCGGGATTGGCGTAATTGCAGATGATGACATCGTAGGCATCGCTGAGTATGGCTTCGACCAGCCGGTCGGTGACCTCGACGGCGCTCATCTCGGGTTGCAGATCATAGGTCGCGACGTAGGGAGAGGGCACCAGGATACGGTCTTCGCCGGGAAACGCTTGCTCCTCACCGCCATTAAAAAAGAAGGTGACGTGGGCGTATTTCTCGGTCTCCGCCAGGCGCAACTGCCGCATGCCCAGGCCGGAGATATATTCACCGAACACGTTGCGCAGACGCTCGGCGGGGAAGGCCACCGGAACATTGAATTCCTTGTTGTACTCGGTGAGGCTGACGAAAGCACCCAACCGCGGGATGGAGTTGCGCACAAAACCGTCGAAACCCGGTTCGATGAACGGGCGGGTGATCTGCCGGGCGCGGTCCGAGCGGTAATTCATGAACACAATCACGTCACCATCGCTGATACAGGCCGCCGTACCACCCGGTGGAACAATGCGTGTGGCCTGCACGAATTCATCCGATTCGCCGCGCGCATATGCGAGTGCCAACGCGCTGACCGCGTCTGCCGCCTCGAATTGCGCGCTGCCCTGGGTCATGAGGTCATACGCGGCCTGGATGCGCGGCCAGCGGTGATCGCGATCCATGGCGTAATATCGGCCGATGATGGAGGCGATGCGGCCGACGCCGAGGCTGGTGAATTTGTCCTGCATGGCGCGCAACGATTCGAGTGCGCTCTGCGGCGGCGTGTCGCGCCCGTCCAGAAAGGCGTGCAGATAGACCTGTGTCGCGCCGCGCTGCGCGGCCAGCACGGCCATGGCATGGATGTGCTCTTCGTGGCTGTGCACACCACCCGGCGACAGCAAGCCCAGGATGTGCAGTGCCTTGCCTGTAGTGATTGCCAGATCCACGGCATCGGTCAAGGTGTGGTTGGTGAAGAACGAACCGGTCTTGATGGCGCGGCTGACGCGCGTGATTTCCTGGTACACCACGCGGCCCGCGCCCAGATTCAGATGCCCGACCTCGGAGTTGCCCATCTGCTCGGCCGGCAACCCCACGGCCGCGCCGGAGGTACGGATCAGGGTGTGCGGGCAGTCCTGCCAGAGTTTGTCCCAGACCGGCTTGCGTGCCGCCAAAATGGCGTTGGATGCAGGGTCTTCGCTGTAGCCCCAGCCGTCCAATACGATCAGAACCATGGGCTTGGGGTCTAAAGGCATGACATTAGAGTGCGTAGTTGCATTAGACAAAGTCTAACCTGATTCGGGATGGCGGCCAACGGGGCCGGCTCAATGGGCGGTAATTGTAACGATTTTTGCGCGCCCGTGCGCGGCCGGAACGGTGCGTGGATTTTTTCAGCGGGCACATTACTGTATAGTGCAACTCTTATACATTCCAGTGACGGGACGGTGATCGGAGCGATCACAGGCCGCCGGAAATGTCTCCTTACCTATCCGGATCTCGCTGCCATGTCTGCATATGCCGAAACCTTGATCACCCAGGACGAAGATGTCGAGCGCGCCGCGCGTTCCCTCAAGGCCATGTCCCACCCGTTGCGACTGAAGATCCTCTGCACGCTGGGCGATCGCGAAATCAGCGTGCAGGATATCGTCGAGCATGTGGGTACCTCGCAAAGCAATATCTCGCAGCACCTCGCCATCTTGCGTGACAAGGGCATTCTCACCTCACGCAAGGACGCCAACCGGGTTTTTTACCGGGTCGGTGACGCCCGCACACTGCGCCTGATCAGCATGATGCGCGAGGTGTTTTGCACGCAGCGTTGAACCGGCCACAGCAAACCCTGATCCTGTACCGGTGCGCCTTTCACAGCGTGGCACCGCAACCTCCCAGATAGTGATATGAAACTACTCAGCGAATTCGTCCTGCATCACCCTTTTCTGTTTCTGGCACTGCTCGGCATACTGGTCATGCTGATCGGCAACGAACTGCGCCGTGCCCTGCTCAACCTGAAAGAAGTGTCACCACTGGAAGCAACGCAATTGCTCAACCATCAGGATGCCGTGCTGCTGGACGTGCGTGAACCGCAGGAATATCAGGACGGCTTTCTACCCAACAGCATCCGCATACCGCTGGGGTCCTTGTCCGAGAAGGCCACGCAGCTTGATAAACACCGGGAGCGCCCCATTATCATCGTCTGCCGCAGTGGTAACCGCTCGGCCCAGGCGGTGCGCATGCTGAAGAAGATGGGTTATGAGACTGTTTACAATCTTGGCGGCGGCTTGCATGCTTGGCGCATGGCGAATCTGCCGATCAGCAAAAAATAACACTGGCGCGGCAAGTTGCCTGCCCTGGCAACCACACTACACTAGTCCACACACTATAAAGAGACAGGTCCTGACATGACGGATGAAACCCCCATCACTCAGCCAACGGCTGGTGAGCAGAAATTCGCGATCGAAAAAATTTACATCAAGGATGCCTCGCTCGAATCGCCCAACTCTCCTACGATTTTCACATCGACGTGGGTGCCGGAGATCAACCTCCAATTCAGCAGCGCTACCAAGCGGATTGATGACAAGGCCTATGAAGTGGTCCTGACCATCACAGTCACGGCAAAGATCGGCGAGAAGAATGCCTATCTGGTCGAACTGCAACAGGCGGGGATATTTTCACTGCATGGTTTTCAGGGCACTGAACTCGGCGCCCTGCTAACCAGTTACTGCCCAAGCGTGCTGTATCCCTACGCGTGCGAAACGATCTACAGCATGATCAACAAAGGCGGCTTCCCGCCTTTGTACCTGGCACCCATCAATTTCGATGCCATATGGGCCAAGCAACAGATGGAGAAGGAGAAGGCGCAGGCCGCGGAAGCACCAGCGGTTTCCCATTAAGTGATTGTCACCCGTTACAGGCCACACGGCGCGAGCGGGCTCAGACATGGGCAGAAATGATCACAGCACTGACGCCGCGCCGCGCACGACCGCCATCACGGTGCTCGGCGCCGGCTCTTGGGGCACAGCGCTGGCCATCCTGTTGGCGCGCAACGGTTGGCGGGCGCTGCTCTGGGGTAATGAAGCGCCGCACATGGCGCGATTGCAGCTCGAGCGTTGCAATGCACAGTACCTGCCCGACAACCCTTTCCCTGAAACCTTGCAGGTCTGCACCAGTCTCGACAGCGCGGTGACAGCGGCCGAGGTCATACTCCTGGCGGTGCCAAGTCATGCTTTGCGCAGCGTGCTGCAACAACTCGCCGCGTTGCTGCGACCGGGGCAGCGTTTGGCCTGGGCCACCAAGGGCCTGGAATCGGGTTCCGGCAAATTGCCGCATCAGGTGGTCAACGAAGTCCTCGGCTCAGACATCGAGACGGCCGTTGTGTCGGGCCCGACCTTCGCACGAGAAGTCGCCGCCGGCCTGCCCACCGCAGTGACAGTGGCCTCCGCTTCCGCCTCATTCGCCGGCCAGCTGGCCGCGATGTTGCACGGCCAGAACTTTCGCGCCTATACCAGTAGTGATGTCGCCGGCGTGGAGTTGGGCGGAGCGGTGAAAAACGTATTGGCCATCGCCGCCGGAATTACTGATGGTCTTGGCTTTGGCGCCAATGCGCGCGCCGCGCTGATCACACGCGGCTTGGCTGAATTGATGCGCTTGGGCGTGGCACTCGGCGGCCAGCGCGAAACCTTCATGGGACTGGCCGGCCTCGGCGACCTGCTGCTGACCTGCACCGATAATCAATCGCGCAACCGGCGCATGGGGCTTGCACTGGCACAAGGTCTCACTATCCAACAGGCCAGCGACAGCATCGGCCAAGTGGTGGAAGGCGTACAGACGGCGCGCGAAGTGGTCGATCTGGCGCAACGCACCGGGGTGGAAATGCCGATCTGCGCGCAGGTGTATCGGGTGTTGTATGAAAATCTCAGCCCCAAGACCGCCGTGCAGGCGCTGCTGGCGCGCGAACAGAAATCGGAGCGGATGTAAGCCCAAGACACGACATACTCCGTACTTTATTCCCCAAACCCCTGCTGCCGCCAAGCCTCATACAACACCACCGCCACCGCATTCGACAGATTCAGGCTGCGGTTGCCCGGTTGCATCGGGATACGGATCAGGCGCTCATCCGGCAGCGCATCGAGCACGGCCTGCGGCAGACCGCGCGTTTCGGGACCGAATAGCAGCGCGTCGCCGGGCTGGTAGGCGACCTCGGCATAATTGCAGCGGCCGCGCGTCGAGCAAGCGAACAGCCGCAGCAGCGGCTGCGCTTCCAAGAAATCCTCGAGCTTGTCATACTCGCGCACCTCGGCCCACTCGTGATAATCCAGGCCGGCGCGGCGCAGCTTGCTGTCTTCGAGCGTGAAGCCCAGCGGATGTATCAGGTGCAGCATGGCGCCGCTGTTGGCGCACAGGCGTATGATATTACCGGTATTGGGCGGTATCTCGGGCTGGTAGAGAACGATGTGGAACATTGCCGATTTTGAATTGATGGCCTGAAGAGAGGAACTGCCGGCGCTGCAGCACGACGCGACAACACCCCATGAACACGACTGACACCGACCCACTGGCAAGCGATTTCTGCGGCCTGCACTTCGCCACACCACTGGTACTGCTATCCGGCTGCGTCGGCTTCGGCGAAGAGTACACACGTGTGGCCGGCTTTTCCAACCGTGATGTCGGCGCGGTGTGCCTGAAGGGCACGACGCTGGCGCCGCGTCTCGGCAACAAGCCGCACCGCGTTTACGAAACGCCGCAGGGTATGCTCAACGCCATCGGCCTGCAGAACCCCGGCACTGACTACGTGGTTCAGTCCATCCTGCCGCAACTGGATTTCAGCGAAACCCGTTTCATCGCCAACGTGTCGGGCTCGACCATCGAGGAATATATCGAAGTCACGCGCCGCTTCGACGCTTCGCCCATCGACGCCATCGAGATCAACATCTCCTGCCCGAACGTGAAGGAAGGCGGCGTCGCCTTCGGCAATGACCCGGACATGTCAGCGCGCGTGGTGACCGCGTGCCGCGCTGTCACCAACAAGCCGCTGATCACCAAACTCTCGCCCAACCAGACCGACATTGCCGAAAACGCCCGGCGCTGTATCGAGGCCGGCACCGACGCCTTCGCCGTGATCAACACACTGATGGGCATGGCCATCGACGCCGAGACCCGCACGCCGATCATCGGCAATGTACAGGGCGGCCTGTCCGGGCCGGCGATCAAGCCGATCGCCCTGCTCAAGGTTCACCAAGTCTATCAAGTGAGCAAGGCGCACAATATCCCCATCATCGGCCAGGGCGGCATAGCCAGCGCCGACGATGCGCTGGAATTTCTCATCGCCGGCGCCAGCGTCATCGGCGTCGGCACGGCTTTGTTCTACGATCCTCTAATCTGCACCAAGATCAACACCGGTATCCGCAATTATCTGCACCGCCACAAACTCACCTCCGTCACCCAACTGACCGGCACACTGCAACTCCCCGACACCGGACCATGCTGCGGCACACAGCCGCTGGCACCTTCCTTGCCCTAGTTCCCCACGCGGCTGGCGGCGGATCTGCAACCCTTAGTGGCACACTTCAAGGTCTAAACCGGCTGCCGTCAGACCAGCCGCGTCTTCATTGCTCGGCACAGAGCGGATGAAACAACGGCAGACACCGGAAAGCATACGGATGCCGGCGGTTTAAATCCATTGACAGCAGTAGTTTACTGTGAAAACCTTAGGCGCCAAATTAGGAGTGGACTGTTCTGATCTCTTTTCACAGACGATCGCCGCAAAACAAGGGTCTGGTCGCCGTCGGCTTCCAGCCTGACGGTGTGAGCATTGCTCAGGTGGTACGCGACAAGGCGCAGACGCCGCAGCTGACCGTCTGTGCGTTCCGTGCCTGCGCCGTTGCGGACCGCCGCAAGACACTGCAGGAACTGGTCAAGCAACATGCGCTGACCGGTGCGCACTGCGTCAGCGTGCTGGAACCCGGCAGTTATCAGCTGCTGCAAGTCGAAGCACCCGACGTCGATGCTACCGAATTGAAGGCTGCCGTGCGCTGGCGCGTCAAGGAACTCATCGACTTTCACATCGACGATGCCGCCATCGATGTCTTCGAGATGCCCAGCCAGGGTCCGCGGGCGCGTGCCCGCATCATGTATGTGGTGGCGGCGCGCAACCCGCTGATCATGCAGCGCGTGGAACTGCTGCAGAGCGCCGGCCTCAATGTCCAGACCATCGACATCACCGAGCTGGCGCTGCGCAACATCGCGCAATTGCTGCCCGAGGATGAGGGCGGCGCAGCCCTGCTGCAGTTGAGTGCCGGCGAAGGCATGATCACCCTGACCCGGCAGGCCACCTTGTACCTGGCGCGCAATCTGGACATCGGTGTGCTGCAACTCGGCACGGTCGGCGCCGGACTCAGCACCGACAATCTCGCGCTGGCACCACAGAGTAGCCGCGAACGCGCCTTCGAAACCATCATGCTGGAAGTACAACGCTCGTTCGATTACTACGAAAGCAATTTCGGCCAGACGCCGATCAAGAACCTGATCATCGGACCGTTGGCCGAGCCCCAGGACGAACTGGCGGAGTATGCCACCTCGCACCTGGGCGTGAAGGCGCGCGCCCTCGATCTCAACACAGTACTGAAAACCCGCACGCCGCTCGATCTGGCGCTGCAGGCCAACTGCATCAGTGCCATCGGTGCGGCGTTGCGCCTGGAAGAGAAGACCTTATGAGCCAGCAGGTCAATCTTTACCAGCCGATCTTGCGCTCCCAGACCAAGGTGTTCTCGGCGCTGACCATTCTGCAGTTCTGCGGGCTGTTGCTGCTCGGCTTGTCGCTCATCTACGGCTACGCACGCTGGCAGGACGCCAAACTCGGTCGCGACGTGATAAGCCTGCAGGCCCAACAGGACGCCTTGCTCAAACGCATCGAGGACTTCAACACGCGTTATCCCCTGAAACAGAAAAACCCCGATCTGGAACGGCAACTGGCCGGCCTGACAGCGGACCGCAGCGGCAAGGTGCGCGCGCTCGACGTGCTGTCCGGGGGCGTCTTCGGCAATACCCAGGGCTTTTCCGGTTACCTGGAAGGCTTGGCGCGTCAACATGTCGAAGGTGTGTGGCTGACCGGCGTGACGATCAGCGATGGCGGTGAACAGTTGGGCCTGACCGGCAGCACACTGGACGCGCAACTGGTACCGCGTTACCTGCAACAGTTGTCCGCCGAGCAAGTCTACAAGGGCCGCGAGTTCAAGACCTTCCAAATGCTGCGCGGCGAAGCGCCGCCGCATATCGATTTCACACTGCATACCGCGGCGGCGAGCGCGGCGCAACGATGAGCGACAAACTCAAAAAGCTGATGGAACGCATCGACAGCATGTCGCTGCGCGAGCGCGGCCTGCTGTTGGGCGCGCTGGTGTTTGTAATCTACAGTGCCTGGAATGGTCTGTTCATGGGGCCGCTGACCGCGCACCACAATCAGGTTCAGGGCCAGCTCAAACAACTGCGCAGCGACACCGCCCTGCTGTCGCAACAGTCTGAAGACATCAGCAAGCGCCAGAGCCAGGACCCGGACGCGGAAACCCGCACCAAGCTGGCGGGCCTGCGGACCGAGATCGCCGCGCTCGACGAGCGCATCAAGGCGCGCACTCAGGGCCTGATCGATCCGGCAGCGATGACCAGTGTGCTCGAGGATGTCCTCAAAAACGAACCCGGCCTCAAATTGCTCAGCGTGCAAAGCCTGCCGGCGAGTCCGCTGCTCGATCCGGATGTGCATGACGCCAGCAAGCCGGCCCAGCCGAATGCCGGCGTACCCGGCATCTACCGGCACGGTATGACGCTGGTGTTCGAGGGCAGCTATATGGACGCACTGCACTATCTGCGCACGCTCGAGGCCTTGCCCTGGCATTTGTACTGGGATAACGCGGCCTTCAAGGTCAGCAAATATCCTCTGGCACAGTTCACCCTCACCGTGCACACCATCGGCCTGCGCGAGGGTTGGATCGGTGTTTGACCGCACGCTGCCATCGTTCCTGCTGATCGCGGCAATGCTCGCGAGTCTGTCGCACTTACATGCCGAGGAGCTGCAGGACCCGACCCGTCCATCATTCCTCAACCCCGATTCAGGTATGACGGCGGGCGAGAGCAAGGCCGCGCCCAGCCTGGTACTCACTGCCATCCGTCTGTCGCCGACGCGACGCAGTGCGATGATCAACGACCACAGCATCAAGGTCGGCGAGCGCATCGGCGATGCCCGCGTCGTTGCGATAGATCGCGACGGTGTACGCCTGCAACGCGGCACGGAGCAGTTCACACTGCAGCTGTTACCGATCAAAGTTAAACAGGCCCCCAAGGCCGCCAGACGATGAGACCCACTATGCCTAAAACTTCCTGGTTGGTGTACAGCGCGGTCACTTTGCTGCTCGCGGCCTGTCAGACCACAACACCGCGCAACACCGCGACACTCACGCGCATCGATGCGGCGCTCAAGAATGAGGCCGCAAAACGCCCCACCGCCACCGCGGTGACGCCGCCGTCGGCCGTCAGCGAGGCATTGTTGCCACCGCTCAAGGTTGACATGACCGGCAGCGGCACGGCAGTCGAGCAACGCTTCGACATCACGGTGACCCATGCCCAGGCACGCGAGTTCTTCATGAGCCTGGTCGAGGGCACGCCCTATAACATGGTGGTACACCCGGAAGTCGCCGGTGAGATCTCGCTGACGCTGAAGAACGTCACCATCAGCGAAGTGATGGATGCGGTCCGCGATGTCTACGGCTATGAATACCAGCGCACCGCGAGCGGCTATCAGGTCATGCCGATCCGCATGCAGTCGCGGGTCTTCGAAGTCAGCTATCTGGATGTGAAGCGCACCAGCAAATCGGAAACCCGCGTCAACTCCGGCCAGGTCAGCGACTCCAGCAGCGGCAATAACAATAATAACAGCGGCACCAACGGGAGCAGCGGCAGCACTAGCGGCGGCACAGTCACCACACAGCCGAGCAGCAAGATGACCACCGAATCCGAGTCCAGCTTCTGGGGCGACCTGAAGGCGCAGCTCGACACACTGATCGGCAAAGGCGAGGGGCACAGCGTCGTGGTCAGCCCGCAGGCCGGTATCGTGGTGGTGCGCGCCCTGCCGTCAGAACTGCGCGAAGTCGCCGCCTTCCTCAGCGCCAGTCAGGTGAACTTGCAGCGCCAAGTCGTGCTGGAGGCCAAGATCATCGAAGTCACTCTGGGCGATGGCTTCCAATCGGGCATCAACTGGGCGGCACTCGGCGAGGTCGGCAACGGCAAGACGGTCCTCTTCGGACAGACCGGCGGCGGTACGATCTTCAACAATGGCACGTCGGAGATCGTCGGTGACACCGGGACACTCAACCCGGGCGGTTTCACTCCCATTAACGGCACCAAGGCGTCCGCCTTCGGCGGTGTGTTCACTGCCGCGCTCAATCTGAAAGACTTCAACGCCTTCATCGAACTGCTCAAATCCCAGGGCGATGTGCAGGTGCTGTCCAGCCCGCGCGTCTCCACGGTCAACAACCAGCCGGCGGTGATCAAAGTGGGCTCGGACGAATTCTTCGTCACCAATGTCTCGACCAACACCACCGCCATCGGCAGCACCGGCACCACCAGCCGCAACGTCACGCTGACGCCGTTCTTCTCCGGCATCGCGCTCGACGTCACGCCGCAGATCAATGCCCAAGGCGACGTCATCCTGCACATCCACCCGACCGTCTCCGATGTAAAGGACCAGACCAAGTCCTTCAAGGTCGATGGCGAGGATCAAACCTTGCCGCTGGCCTTCAGCACGGTGCGCGAATCCGACAGCATCGTGCGCGCCGGCAATGGCCAGGTGGTGGTGCTGGGCGGCCTGATGCAGGACAAGACCCAACTCAATCGGGCCGGCGTGCCAGTGCTGGGCGATCTGCCCGGTGTCGGCGCGCTGTTCCGCCATACCAAGTCCGCCTCGACCAAGAGCGAACTGGTAATCCTGCTGCGGCCCGTGGTGATCGAGACCGGCAGCGAGTGGGGCGAACAGATCCGCCAGTCCTCGCAGCGTGTCGACACAATGTCGATGCACCCTTCAGCCACCGCCAAGCCTGCGGCGACCGCGCACTAGCGCCGCCATGTACCTCAAACACTTCGGACTACAGGAATTCCCGTTCAACCTGACGCCGGACACTGGTTTCTTTTTCCGTTACGGCAGCCATCAGGAAGCCTACAACGTGTTGCTGGTGGCCTTGCGCAGCGGCGAGGGCTTCATCAAGCTCACCGGCGAGGTCGGCACCGGCAAAACGCTGTTGTGTCGCTTGCTGCTGAAAATACTTGGTGACGATTTCGTCACCGCTTACATTCCCAATCCATTTCTCACGCCGGCCGCCTTGCACATGGCGCTGGCTGATGAACTCAGAATCGAATACACGCGCAACATGGGTCAACACCGGCTGCTGAAACTGATCAGTGACCGGCTCATTGAACTTTCTGCCGCCGGCAAGCACGTTGCGCTGCTGATCGACGAGGCGCAGACGCTGCCCACGAACACCCTGGAGGCCTTGCGCTTGCTCACCAATCTTGAGACCGAGAAGGCCAAACTGCTGCAAGTGGTGCTGTTCGGTCAGCCGGAATTGAACCAGCGCCTGGAGAACCACGCGCTGCGCCAGCTGCGCCAGCGCATCACCTTCGCGCACCATCTCACTCCCATCGACCTGCACGGCATGGAGGGCTATATCACCCATCGTCTCAGTGTCGCCTGTTACCAGGGTCCGCCGCTGTTCAGCCGACGCAGCCTGGCCGCCTTGCACCGCGCCAGTCGCGGCATTCCGCGCCTGATCAATATCCTGAGCCACAAAGCGCTGCTCGCCGCCTACGGTCGCGGTGACCGCGTAGTGCTGCCTGCTCATGTGCGCATGGCGGTGCACGATACCGAAGACGTGATGCTGCACCGGCCGCATCTGCGCTTGCTGCGCTCCCTCGTCGGCACGTTCGCCAGGGCTTCGGCCCTGCTGATCGCGATCATCATCCTGCACTCATCCGGTAGTGCGCCGTGAGCCTGCTCAATCAAGTTCTGCAGGATCTGCAGGATCGTCAGGCGCCCGACAGTAACGCCGTGCAAGCCACGCTGCGAGATGTGCGCGTCCCTGTGCGCAGCAATTCGCGCGCCGTGCAGCGACCCTGGGTGTTATGGGTTGCAATCATTGTTCTGGCCGGGGTATCGGGCAACCTGCTCTGGCAGCGCGGGCAGCAAAACAGCGCGCCGCCAGTCACATCCGTCGCTGTTCGACGCCCGGCACAACAACCAACTGTCACTCACAGTGCCACGGCAATTGCACCGGCCGTGGCGCCCGCAACAACATCCGCGCCGAACCGTGTAACCCCGATAGTCACAGCGCCGGCTGGTAATGCTGTTGCTGCAGCTCACGCCCCCGTTGCCGTTCCTGCTCCGCAAGTGCAGATCAGCGCAGTTGCCGATGCCGCGACGACAGCTGTCGTCGCCACGAAAAAACTCACGGCGGCAATCACAACGCCCGTCAGCAAGCCCACCGTCGAAAAAACCGCACGCCCGCTTAGTCCGGAACAGCAAGCGGATCTGTCCTATCAGGATGCCCTGCGCCTGCTGCAAAGTGGTCGCCCCTCAGCCGCCGAACCGCGCCTGCACTCCGCGCTGGACAGTGACCCCGCGCACCGCGCGGCGCGCACGGCGCTGGCCGGCCTGTTGATCAACGCCGGCCGACTGCCCGAAGCAAGGACCGTACTCGCCGCCGGTCTGGCCTTGGCGCCGACCTATGCACCCTTCGCCAAACTCTATGCACGGCTGCGCATCGATCAAGGCGAACTTCGCGATGCACGCGCGGTGCTGGAACGCGCCGCGCCGCCGGTGCAGGACGATCCCGAGTATCACGCGCTGCTCGCCGCGCTCTATCAACGTCTTGGTTTGTATGAGCAGGCCGCGCAGACGTATCGCGGCACCTTGCAGGCACAACCTCGCAACGGTGTGTGGTGGCTGGGGCTGGGTCTGGCGCTGGAAGGCGCCGGCGACCGGGCCAATGCCTTGCAAGCCTATCAGCGCGCACAGCAGAGCGGCACGCTTGACAGCGAAGTGCTGCGTTATGTCGAAAGCAAGATCACGGCGTTGCGCTGAAAACGTATGAATCGACTCATGACACTCCCGCCAACCCCATCGACAGCGTCACCTGCGACGCGCCGCGCTCCGTGGGACGCACAACCTGGGATTCTCATTTATGTCCGCGCGTAAAAAAGTCCGCATCGGCGATCTGATGGTCGAGAACAAGATCATCTCCGAAGGCCAGCTCGGAACCGCACTGGCGGAACAGAAGAAGACCGGCCGCCGCCTCGGGCGCACGTTGATCGAGCTCGGCTATATCGACGAAGACCGGTTGTTGATGTTTCTGTCGCAGCAGTTGCATATCCCGAATATCGATCTGCGCACCTATAAGTTCAATCCCGACACGGTGCGCCTGTTGCCGGAAACG
>JBGPWJ010000210.1:0-4725 GCA_041492115.1 Gammaproteobacteria bacterium | reverse complement strand
TGGGATCACCGTGCTGGACATTGCGCAAATCGACCGTTACCGGCTCCGGCAGGTCGCGACCCCAGTTCACGCCAGTGAGGTGCTTGCCGTCCTGATTGGCGCCGCAGACGAAATCGGCGCAGTGCGCGGCGGCGCGGTCGATGAACACCGGGATCGTGAGACCGTGTGGTCCGACGGATCCCGGCGCGCAACCGGCCGCTGACTGCACCTGCTCGGCACTGGCGAAACACAAGGGCTTGGCGACCTGCGCCAGCTTCTCGGCCTTGACGCTGTTGAGTTCATGATCGCCGCGCAGCACCAGTGCCACGACGCCGCCATCGGCACCCGTGACCAGCAGTGTCTTCAGGCAGTGGCTGGGTTCGCACTTGAGGAACGCGCTGACTTCTTCAATGGAATGTTGTCCCGGTGTATCGACTGTCTGGAGCGCCGCACTCGGTGCCGGTCGTGGCACAGCAGGCGCCAGCGCCTCGGCCAGTTCGACATTGGCGGCATAGTCACTGCTATCGGAGAAAGCGATGGCATCCTCGCCGGAGGATGCGAGGACATGAAATTCGTGCGAGATGCTGCCGCCGATGCTGCCGGTGTCGGCGTTCACCGCGCGGAATTTCAAGCCCAGACGCGTGAAGATGCGCGTGTAGGTGTTGTACATCACGTCATAGGTCTGTTGCAGTGAGGTGTGATCGAGATGGAAGGAGTAGGCGTCCTTCATGCTGAATTCGCGGGCGCGCATGATGCCGAAACGCGGCCGCACTTCGTCGCGGAACTTAGTCTGTATTTGGTAGTAGTTGATGGGCAGCTGCTTGTAGCTGCGCAACTCGTTACGAGCCAGATCGGTGATGATCTCCTCGTGGGTCGGGCCGAGACAGAAATCGCGTTGGTGACGATCCTTGATGCGCAGCAGTTCCGGACCGTACTGCTCCCAACGTCCGGATTCCTGCCACAGCTCGGCGGGCTGCACGCCCGGCATCAGCACCTCCAGCGCTCCGGCGCGGTTCATCTCCTCGCGGACGATGGCCTCGACCTTGCGCAGCACGCGCAGGCCCAGCGGCAGCCAGGTGTAGAGCCCGGCGGCGAGTTTGCGGATCAGTCCAGCGCGCAGCATGAGCTGGTGGCTGATGATCTCGGCGTCGGCGGGAGTTTCTTTGACGGTGGCAAGCGGAAAACGGGATACACGCATGATGATGGAATTCTCTTGTTGACAGGCGTGTGAAGTTTATCCGGCTGGTGCCGGCTGCGTACAGTGCCACGGCGGTAATATTTGAGTCCGGAGCGTGACTACCGAGCAATAAATCAGAGATTCCCTGAAGCGTCTCTCTGGCCATTCAGCCTGGATAGGCTATGCTGGTGATATTCGATTGCGGTGTTTCAGGGTGGGTTTATGGCTATAGATCCCGTATGCGCCATGAAGGTAGGCGAGAGTACTGCCCCGGCGACCACTGTTTATAACGGTGTCACCTACTATTTCTGTTCGCAGAAGTGCCTGCACGATTTTCAGGCGCAGCCGGATGGCTTTGTGCGCACGCTCGCATTGATTGAACCGCCAGAGACGCGCGCCGACCCGCCGGCTGCCGTGCCGCGGCGCTGGTGGAATACGCTGTGCGCCGGGTGGTGTTCCCTTGCGGGGAAGGTTACCCGTGCCGGCCCGCGTTGAAACGCTTCAGAACGTCTCGCCGTTCCAGCCCCACATGCCCGGCTCGACATCGCTGAATTCGATATAAATGCGGTTATTCGGGATATTCATAATGTGGTGCAGCAATCCACACAATGACTTCGACAAATCGGCTGTCAACTGCTTTGGCAGGCCGATGCTTTTCAGCTCAAGATAGGCGAGCGGAGCGTCATCGCCGGCGAACAGCATCTGCGTGACCGGCTCCAGTATCACCATGACATAGCGTTCCGGCTTGCCGAGCTGGGCGGCCAGCAGCTGTGAGGCGGCGCCGATCAGCTTGCGTCCGGTCATGGCGTCCATGGGGGCGTTGGTTTGAATCTTCAGGCAGGGCATGGACTTTCCAGATTAATCTTTGCAGAACTCTTTGATGCTCTTTGCGGCTTCCTCGCTGCGGGACTTGCGCTCGTCGGGCGTGAGGTAGTGTAAAAGACCATTCGCGTCCTTGACGGTCACCTCGCCGGCATTCTTCAGCGCTTCCAGATTGCTGCGTGCCATGGTGCAGTTCTTGGCGCGGATGGCGGCGTCCTCGGCCTTGGCGGTTTCGGGTGAGCTGGTGGTGTCGGCGCTGGGTTCGGAGGGCGCGGTATTGCCGGTCTGCGGTGCCGTGGTTGCCGGTGTGGGCCGTGTGCCATACGGCGTTTTGATGACTTCGACCTTGGTCGCGTTGGGCGGGGTCTGGGAATAATGGGTCTCGCCCTTGTCGTCGATCCATTTATAGGCGGCGGCGACGGCACCCTGAAGGGGCATCAGGCAGAGCAGTGTTGTGGTGGCGAGGACACGGGCAGTTGGCATCATGTGTGACATGCTCCTGAAGGGTTCCACAAGAGAGTATCTGAATCCGTTGCGCCATTTTGTGGATGGCGTTGCAAACCACAAGTTCTGCTAAAGTGGTGGTCTCAGTGTAGCGTGACAGTCGCGGAATGGGTAGAGCGCGGCGCCGCCGGCTATACAACCTGGGAGATTGCCAGAAGGGTGGCCGCCACCTACCGTGACCGCTTCACCACGTCTGACCGCACCACAAACCGGAGATTCACTGCATGAGTGACGCACTTAATTACCTGATCAAGGCCGTACCCGACGCCATCCTGCCCTATTTCAAGTTCCTCAAAGAGGCCGGTAAACACCTCGACCCCAAGACCCGCGACCTGATCTCGGTGATCACCAAGGTCCATTCCCAGACCGAGCCCGGATTCCGCCAGTATCTGACCCGCGCCTTGCGCAACGGTTGCAGTGCGCGGGAAGTGCTCGATGCACTGCTGATGGCTTTCCCGGCGCTGGGCTTGGCCAAGATCGTCTGGGCGGTGGAAATCATCCTTGAGATGGATATCCCGGAATTCCGTCCCGAGATGTTCGAAGCCATTCCACGCTGGCATGACGTCATGGCCGCCGCCGACATCAAAGAAGGCGAGATCAGCTACGCCGATAGCGACGGCCGCAACCTGTTCCTCTACAGCAAAGATGGCACGTTGCGTGTCTACGACAGCCGTTGCCCGCACCAGGTCACCAACATCCCGCACCTGGCATTGGAAGGCCAGCGCCTGACCTGCCCCAAGCATCATTGGGCCTTCGATATCACCACCGGCGAGTGTGTGGAGAAGGGCGATCGCCCGCTCAAGCATTTCGAGCACAAGATCGAAAACGGCCGGCTGCAGGTGCATTGGTAGGCGCAATACTCTGTACCGCGCGCACCGCTCCTCTGGTGATTTCCCATGACGGCGCTTGAATACGGACGCGGGCTGTTGCCGCTTTGGCTGTTGGAGCCGGACGCCGTCTTCCTCAACCACGGTTCCTTCGGTGCTACGCCACGCGCGGTGCTGGACGCCCAGACGCACTGGCGCACCCGCATGGAAAATCAGCCGGTGCGTTTCATGACGCGGGAACTGCCGGTAGCGCTGGACGCCAGTCTGGAGAAGCTTGGCGCATTGCTCGGCGCGCGCGCCGCCGATCTGGCCTTCGTCGACAATGCCACCAGCGGTGTGAATGCCGTGCTGCGTTCCATCGACTGGCAGGCCGGCGACGAAATCGTCCTCAGCCGCCAGGCGTATGAAGCGGTGGAACAGGCCGCGCGTTATATCGCCGACCGGCACGGCGTGCGGCTGCGCCCCGCGGCGATTCCATTTCCTATCGACACTGACACGGCCATCGTTAGCGCGTATCGCGAGGCGCTCGGTCCACGTACCCGCCTGGTCATCGTCGATCATGTCAGTTCACCGACGGCGCTGATCGCGCCGGTGCAGCGCATCGTCACGCTGTGTCGCGAGACCGGGTGCGCCGTGCTGGTCGATGGCGCTCATGCGCCCGGCATGTTGCCGCTGGCGATTGAGTCCTTGGGCGCCGACTGGTACACCGGCAACTGCCACAAATGGCTGTTCGCCGCAAAAGGCTGCGGGTTTTTGTGGACCGCACCGGCGCGCCAGGCGACCACGCATCCGCTGTGCATCGCCAGAGGCTACGGCGCCGGTTATCGGAACGAATTCGACTGGACCGGCACGCGCGATCCCAGCGCCTGGTTGGCGCTGGACGCGGCCCTGGAATTTCATCGAACGCTGGGCGGTGACACATTGTGTGAACGCAATCATGCACAAGTGATTGCCGCCGCGCAGTTGCTCTGTGATGCCTGGAATGTCGCGTTGCCCGCGCCGACGTCGCTGTTCGGCAGCATGGTGACGGTGCCATTGCCGCCGCGTTGGCCGGTGCATCTTGACCAGGCGAAGCTTCTCCACGATAGGCTCTGGGATGAACACCGCATCGAACTTCCGGTGCTCGCGCATAACGATCGATTGTGGGTGCGGATTTCCTGTCAGGCCTATAACGAATTCGCTGATTATGATCGCCTGGCCCAGGCCGTGCTGGCGTTATAGAACAAGCGTTCCACGATGTCACGCCAATCACGCGCTCCAAGGCACCCCTTCAGCACCTGGCTGTGGCGCGCACTGCTGTTGTTCGTCATCACCGACAGCCTCTATCTCTTCTCCATCTGGCCGGACTGGTCGCAACTTGCCAGCGGCCCGATGCCGCGCTCGAGTTTTATGCAAACGTATCAACAAGAGCGCAGT
>JBGPWJ010000200.1:0-4979 GCA_041492115.1 Gammaproteobacteria bacterium | reverse complement strand
CGATCCGAAGGGTTGCCGGGTGTGCCGGGAGATGCCACTGAACGCCTGACGCGTCCCCGGCCGGGCCCCGTAGGGCGCAGCCTGTGCGCCCTTTCTCCCCGTTTCACACGCCCGCCAAATCCCCACTCGCTGCGCGATTGGATGTTACAATAACAGCCGGTTTATCCCCACCTCCCTCCGGGGACGTCAACACTAGAGTCCACTATGCCGCAACCCAACGAATCCACTTCGCTGCGCCTCAAGACCGGTCTTGCCGAGATGCTCAAGGGCGGCGTGATCATGGACGTGACCGATGCCCGCCAGGCCGAGATCGCCGAACGCGCCGGCGCCACCGCCGTCATGGCCCTGGAACGCGTGCCGGCGCAGATTCGCGCCGAGGGCGGCGTGGCGCGCATGGCCTCGCCGAAGAAGATCCGCGAGATCATGGCGACGGTGTCCATCCCGGTCATGGCCAAGTGCCGCATCGGTCACTTCGCCGAGGCGCAGATCCTGCAGGAACTCGGCGTCGATTACATCGATGAATCCGAAGTGCTGACCCCGGCCGATGAGGCGCACCACGTCGACAAGCACGCCTTCCGGATACCGTTCGTGTGCGGCGCGCGCAATCTCGGCGAGGCACTGCGACGCATCGCCGAAGGTGCGGCCATGATCCGCACCAAGGGCGAGGCCGGAACCGGCGACGTCGTGCATGCGGTCAAGCATCTGCGTGCCATCGTCAACGATATGCGTGTGCTTACCGTGCTGGATGAAGCGGAACTCTATGCCCGTGCCAAGGAACTGCAGGCGCCGTATGAACTGGTCCGCATGGTGGCGCGCACCGGCAAACTGCCGGTGCCGAATTTCTCCGCCGGCGGCATTGCCACGCCGGCCGATGCCGCGCTGGTGCGCCAGCTGGGCGCCGAGGCGGTGTTCGTCGGCTCGGGCATCTTCATGAAGGACTCGATGGATTTCTGCGCGCCGGCCGAGGCCGAACGCCGCGCCCGCGCCATCGTCCGCGCCACCACCCACTTTGAGGATGCGGCGGTTCTGCTGGAAGTCTCCGAGGACCTGATCGGCGCCATGAAGGGGCTGGCCGTGGCCGGCCTCGCGGAGTCGGAACTGCTGCAAAAGCGCGGCTGGTAAACGGAGTCACCGATGACGGTCGGTGTGCTGGCGCTGCAAGGCGACTACGATGCACACCGCCGCTGCCTGCAAGAGCTAGGTGCCACGGTGCAGCTGGTGCGCAAACCCGAACAACTCGATCGGGTCGCCGCGCTGGTGATCCCCGGCGGTGAGTCCAGCACCTTTCTGAATTTTCTCGAGCGCGACAACTTCTGGGAGAAGTTGCGCACCTTCGTCCGCAGCAAACCCTGCTTCGGTACCTGCGCCGGCGCCATCCTGCTGGCCAGCGAAGTCGAAAACCCGGTGCAACAGTGTCTCGGTGCGCTCGATATCAGTGTGCGCCGCAACGCCTATGGCCGGCAGTTGCAGAGCGCCATTCATCAGGTTGAAACCCATCTGGGCGGTGAGCCTCTGGAACTGGTCTTCATTCGCGCCCCGCGCATCACCCGTGTCGGCCCCGACGTCGAGGTGCTGGCGAGCTGTAACGGCGATCCGGTGTGGGTGCGACAGGGGCAGCTGATGGCCGCCACATTTCATCCGGAACTGTCAACGGACCGGCGCGTGCATGCGGAGTTTCTGCGCGGGATTTGAAAAATAAACCACAGGCCACCCATGGGACAATTGTGAATACATCCCTGTAAGGCGCAGCATTCTGCACCCCCGCGTGACACCAGCACCCCCCTCTGATTCCTGGCCTCGTAGTTGCAAGATCAAGGCGCTGCCGTCAAGATGTCCTCTCGGTTGTCTGCGGCACTCTTTTTCCGTGTTCCTTGGCAAGAGGCAGGAAAGGCAATGGATATGAAGCGCAAACCCAGCATCTTCAAGCATGACTATCTCGGTACGGACCCAGCCTCGCTGAAGCGCTCCATTGCCAACCGCCTGGTTTATTCCATCGGCAAAGACCATATCACCGCACAAACCCGCGACTGGTTTTTCACGCTCGCCTATACGGTTCGCGACCGTCTGATCGAGCGCTGGATGGAGACCATGCGCAATTACTATCATTACGATGTCAAGCGTGTCTATTACCTGTCGCTGGAATTTCTGATCGGGCGCTCCCTGAGCAACAGCCTGCTGAACATGGGTTTTGTCGATGAATGCCGCGAGGCGCTCGGCGATATGGATCTCGATCTGGAACAATTGCGCGAAATGGAGAGCGATGCCGCGCTCGGCAATGGCGGCCTGGGTCGACTGGCGGCCTGTTTTCTCGATTCCATCGCGACGCTACGCCTGCCCGGCTACGGCTATGGCATCCGCTATGAATACGGCATGTTTCACCAGCGCATCGAAAACGGCCGCCAGGTCGAGCATCCTGACAACTGGCTGCGCTACGGCAATCCCTGGGAATTCCCGCGGGCGGAGGTGATCTACCCGGTGAAGTTTCACGGCCGGGTGGTGGATTACGCCGACGAGGACGGCAATCTGCAGCACCACTGGGTCGATACCGAAGAAGTCATGGCCATGGCTTACGACACGCCGATTCCGGGCTACAACACCAATACCGTGAACAATCTGCGCCTGTGGGCCGCCAAGGCTTCGCGCGATTTTGATCTCAAGTACTTCAACGAAGGCAATTACATCAGGGCGGTCGCCGACAAGAACGAATCGGAGAATCTGTCCAAGGTGCTGTATCCCGACGACACTACGCAGATGGGTCGTGAGCTGCGTCTCAAACAACAGTACTTCTTTGTCAGCGGTTCGCTGCAGGACATCCTGTTCCGCTACAGCAAGTACCACACCGGATTCGATGAACTGCCGGACAAAGTGGCCATTCAGCTCAACGATACGCATCCGGCTATCGCCATTCCGGAACTGATGCGCATATTGATCGACACTCATCACCTGGACTGGGACAAAGCCTGGGACCTCACCGTGCGCACCTTCGCCTATACCAATCACACGCTCATGCCCGAAGCGCTGGAGACCTGGCCGGTGCGGCTCATGGAGAACGTCCTGCCGCGGCACATGCAGATCATCTACGAGATCAATCAACGCTTCCTTACCGCCGTGGTACACCGTTATCCGGGCGACTTCGATCGCCTGCGGCGTATGTCCATCATCAACGAGGGCGGCGAACGTTCGGTACGCATGGCGCACTTGGCCATCGTCGGCAGCCACAAGGTCAACGGTGTGGCGCAGATCCACACCGACCTGATGAAGCAGACCATCTTCCGCGATTTCGACGAATTCTTTCCCGGCAAGATCATCAACAAGACCAACGGCATCACGCCGCGGCGCTGGTTGAATCAGGCCAATCCAGGGCTCGCGGCACTGATCGGCGCGCGTATCGGCCGCGGCTGGACGTCCGATCTCGATCAACTCAAGAAGCTGATACCGCTGGCCGGTGATGCCGGTTTCCAGGAACAGTTCCGCGCCGTGAAACGCGTCAACAAGGAACGCCTGGCGGTGCTGGTCAAGAAATATATGAACATCGATCTGAACATTGATTCGCTGTTCGATGTGCACATCAAGCGCATGCACGAGTACAAGCGCCAGCTGCTCAATGTCCTGCATGTGATCACGCTCTACAATCAACTGCGCGCCGACCCCAATGCCGTGCGCGTGCCGCGCACGGTGATTTTCGCCGGCAAAGCGGCGCCGGGTTATTTCCGCGCCAAGCTCATCATCCAGCTCATCAACGACGTGGCCGACATCGTCAACAATGATCCGGCCATCGGCGAGCGCCTCAAAGTCGTGTTCATTCCCAATTATGATGTCAGCACCGCGGAGGACATCATCCCGGCGGCCGATCTGTCCGAGCAGATTTCCACCGCCGGCACGGAAGCCTCAGGTACAGGCAACATGAAACTGGCACTGAATGGCGCGCTGACCATCGGCACGTTGGATGGCGCCAACGTCGAGATCCGTCAGGAGGTTGGCGAGGACAATATCTTCATCTTCGGATTGACGGCCGCTGAGGTGCAGGAGCGCCAGGCGCACGGTTACAACCCGTGGGATTACTATCACGGTGACGCGCGCCTGAAGCAGGTGCTGGATATGATCGGGTCGGGTTACTTCTCGCCCGGCGAACCGGCGCGTTACCAGTCACTGGTCGATGTGCTGACGCACGGCGGCGACCAGTATCTGCTGCTCGTCGATTATGACTCGTACATTGCCTGCCAGGAGTCAGTCGATGCGGTCTTCAGTGAGCCGCGTGAATGGACCCGCAAAGCGATCCTGAACGTCGCCAACATGGGCAAGTTCTCCAGTGACCGGACCATCAAGGAATACGCGGAAGAGATTTGGGGCGTGAAGCCCGTAGCGCATGAATAAAATGTAGGTCGGGTTAGCGCAGCGTAACCCGACTTTGGTGTGCCACAGTCTTGTTGGGTTACGCCCTGCGGGCTAACCCAACCTGCATCACTGCCTCTTCATCGAATCGAAGAAGTCCGCATTGGTCTTGGTGGCCTTGAGTTTGTCGAGCATGAATTCCATCGCGGCCAGTTCATCCATGGGGTGCAAGAGCTTGCGCAGGATCCACATCTTCTGCAGTTCGTCGGGCTTGGTGAGGTATTCCTCGCGGCGGGTGCCGGAGCGGTTGATGTTGATGGCGGGGTAGACGCGCTTCTCGGCGATCTTGCGGTCCAGATGCAGTTCCATGTTGCCGGTGCCCTTGAACTCTTCGAAGATCACGTCGTCCATGCGTGAGCCGGTGTCGATCAGTGCGGTGGCGATGATGGTCAGCGAGCCGCCTTCTTCGATGTTGCGCGCCGCGCCGAAGAAACGCTTGGGGCGGTGCAGTGCGTTGGCGTCCACGCCGCCGGTCAGCACCTTGCCAGACGACGGCACCACGGTGTTATAGGCGCGCGCCAAGCGGGTGATGGAGTCGAGCAGGATCACCACGTCGCGCTTGTGTTCGACCAGGCGCTTGGCCTTTT
>JBGPWJ010000036.1:0-15160 GCA_041492115.1 Gammaproteobacteria bacterium | reverse complement strand
TGATCGCCCGCTGTCCCGTAACACACCGGCACCGGTGCCCTGATGACGTTGGCGCGGACTATCTCTTCCAGGCCCTGCGCCTCGGCCGCGAACATATCGAGCCGTGTGGCGGCATTGAGTTTGACGAAGTAGCGCCGGCCATCATCTTCAAGAACATGCGCGGCATTGATGCAGCCGCCGCCGACAGAGTTCTCGCGGCGTGCGGTAAAAACCTCGCCGGTAGTTTGAGTGATGTCGGCGGCGATGCGGGACCAGAGTGTTGTGTTCATGATGGCCGCGTATCAGGGTGGTGCGCGCGGTTAAATGGCGCAGCATGCAGCGCCCCGACAGGCTGGCGCAATCGGTTGTACTCTGCGCGTTACGGTGTGTGCGCCTTTAGACGCTGATGCAGCGGGCTGGTGCGCGGGAAATGCGCGCGCAAAAATTCCATCTGGTCAACGAGCACGCGCCGGCCCTGCAGGTAGATGTATTCCGCGTGGGTGGGCGTAAAGGGGATGGCGAGCAGTTCCATGCAAGCCTGCTCGGGTGTGCGGCCGGCCTTGTGGTTGTTGCAGCGCTTGCAGGCGGTGACCACATTGTTCCAGACATCATCACCGCCGCGGCTTAAGGGCGTGATGTGATCGCGCGACAGATCGTGTGCGTTAAAGTGTTGGCCGCAATAGAGACAGATGTTGGCATCGCGCCGGAACAGCGCGTTGTTGTTGAGTGGCGGAACGTAGTGCGCGCGCGCTTTGGCGAGGGCGTGATTATTGCCGTAGGTGGCGATGATCGAGTTGACTTCGATGACGCTACGCAGACCGGTGAGGGCGTTGTGCCCGCCGTGCACGCGGTATAACAAGCTACCGCAGGCGTAAGCGACTTGACCGAGATGATAGAGCCGCACGGCATCTTGATAGTTGACCCACTCGAGCGGCATGCCGGCCGCGTCGGTGCGCAATACCTGCTGATTCAGCGCGTACACACAAAGACCCTCTGTGATCGTCGCGCCGGCTTGACCTGGGTGCCGGGTCCGGCGCAAAGCGAACTGAGCTTACCATTTTCCCTGGTATGCAACCAGCGGGCCGCATCGGAGCGGATCAGGGATGGACGGTGGCGCGTGCCATCATCTTCGTGATGAACCGCAGTGACGGACGGATAGGGTTGTCGGTACTGAGCATCGACAGGTACAACAGTTGCTGGTCCGGTTACGCCGCCCGGGTGTCGTGGCCGCCGCATTTGCAAGGGCTCGACCTGCCGGTCGCCGGGAAAATTCAGTCGCTCAGCGGGTGGACCCTGGGTAAAAGGGGTGAGTTGCGCGCCAGGTCGTCGGGGCTTGGCAGGGTTTTTACCGGCCGTCCGGACTAATGGGACGGCGGCTTGTCAAGCCTTTGCGGCCTGCTTATGCACAATCGAGATGTAAGCGGCATGAAACCTTTCGGCTGCTCGGCTGCGGCGCCGGGAAAAACCCGACAATATTTGTAACTGACTGATATATATGAGATGAACTTTGTGAACAATATGTGTCCAGTTTAACCGCTAGTGAGTTGCGGCGCGGCTTGAGCGCGGTTGACCCCAATTCACGCACAAAGTTGTCCACAGGTTTTGTGGATAAAGGATGTTTTCAAAACCAAGTGATAGACTTAGGCCAATAGAGTTAAGGAATGTTCTCAAGGCATGAGGCTAAGAGGTGCTGTTGGGGTTGTCTGCCTGATATTGATTTGTCAAATATTGTGCAATAGTCACGTCGCTGCCGTCGCTACGTGCAGATGCTAGAGTAGCCGCATGTCGTTACTCATTCTGCGTATCGCTGTTCCCTCGCCGCTATCGCAAACATTTGACTACCTGCCGCCGCCGCATTGCGCGCCGGAACAACTCAGGCCTGGTGTGCGGGTGCGCGTGCCGTTTGGCCGCAGTCGTAGCATCGGCATTCTGTTGGCGTTGGGCGCAGACAGTGTCTGGCCGACGTCGCGTCTCAAGGCGGCCATCGAGGTGCTCGACGATGCACCGCTGTTGGCGGCTGAGCAATTGGAACTCGCGCAGTGGGCCAGCCAGTATTATCACCACCCGATCGGTGAAGTGTTGACGGCCATGCTGCCGGTGTTGCTGCGCCAAGGCCAGGCCGCGTGTCTCGAGAGCTTGCGCAGTTGGCATTTGACGAGCGCCGGTGTGGCGGTTGATCCTGCGACACTGACCCGCGCGCCGCGACAGGCGGCGCTGCTGGCCTTGCTGCGCCGCCACCCGCAGGGCGTGCTGCCGGAAATGCTGGCAACGGAACCCGACGCCTGCCGGGCGACGTTGCGTGCGTGCAGCGCCAAGGGCTGGATTGAAGTGCGGAGTTTTATTCCGCAACCACCGCTACCGACACAGGCTGTAGCAGCAGCGCCGCAACTCAATGACGCCCAGCAGGCGGCGGTTACGGCGGTGACCGATGCCTTCGGTCGCTTCCAGACCTTCCTGCTCGACGGCGTTACCGGCAGCGGCAAGACCGAGGTCTATCTGCGGCTCATCGAGCAGGTCATTCAGCGCGGCCGGCAGGTGCTGGTGCTGGTGCCTGAGATCGCACTCACACCGCAGCTGATCGGTCGCTTCCAGGAGCGGCTCAATGTGCCCCTGGCGGTGCTGCATTCCAATCTGTCGGAAGGCGCACGTCTGCAGGCTTGGCTGCAGGCACGCGCCGGTCTGGCGCCGGTGGTGATCGGCACGCGCTCGGCCTTGTTCACGCCGCTGGCCGCGCCGGGTCTGATCATCATCGACGAGGAACACGACCTATCCTACAAACAGCAGGACGGCTTCCGTTATCACGCCCGCGATCTGGCGCTGCTGCGCGCCAAGCGTTGCGCGGTGCCGGTGTTGCTCGGCTCCGCTACGCCGGCCCTGGAGACTTTGTATAACGCGCAGCAAGGCCGCTACCAGTCCTTGCATCTGCCGGAGCGCGCCGGCGGCGCTGTACATCCCAGTTTCGAAGTCCTGGATGTGCGCCAGCGGCGTCTGCAACACGGCTTGTCAGCGCCGCTGCTGGAACGCCTTGAAACCTGTCTGCACGGCGGTGGCCAAGCCCTGGTGTTTCTTAACCGGCGCGGCTACGCGCCGACGCTGCTGTGTCATGACTGCGGCTGGGTGGCACAGTGCCGGCGCTGCGATGCACGCCTGGTCATGCATCACGGCCAGCGCTTGCTGTGCTGCCATCACTGCGGCGCGCAACGGCCGATCGATCAGCACTGTCCGGAATGTAACAGCACTGAACTGCGCGCCCTCGGTCAGGGCACGGAACGCCTCGAGCAGGTGTTGGCGGAACGCTTTCCCGGTGTCGAGCAGGTGCGTATCGACCGCGACAGCACGCGCCGCAAGGGTTCGCTGGAGGTGCTGCTCGAGCAAGTGCACAGCGGCCGCGCGCGGTTGCTGATCGGCACACAGATGCTGGCCAAGGGTCATCATTTCCCCGAAGTCAGTCTGGCCGCCATTCTGGATGTCGACCACGGCCTGTTCGGCGCCGACTTCCGCGCTTCAGAACGCATGGCGCAACTGATCGTGCAGGTGGCCGGCCGCGCCGGGCGCGCCGATCGTCCCGGTCATGTGGTGATGCAGACCCACCATCCGGATCATCCCTTGCTGCGCCTGCTGATCAGCGCGGGCTATCCCGCCTTCGCCGCCGCGGCACTCGCCGAGCGCCGCGCCGCGCAACTGCCACCTTTCACCAGCCTGGCGCTGTTGCGCGCCGAGGCCGCGGATGTCGCCGCGCCGCAGGCTTTTCTGGAGCAGGCGCGCGACTTGGCCGCGCGGGTCCCTGGCGTGGAGGTGTTCGGGCCGATGGCCGCGCCCATGGCGCGGCGCGCGGGTCGACATCGCGCCCAATTGTTACTCCAGGCAGCGCAGCGCAGCGTGCTGCAGCGACTGCTCAATGACTGGACGCCACAACTGGCCACGCTCAAACTCAGCCGCAAGGTGCGCTGGTCACTGGATGTGGACCCCATGGAAGTGCTGTGAACGTCAAGACTGTTTTGCATCGACCGCCACTCCTCCGACGAGGTCGCAGGACATGAGCCGCAGCGCAGTACCGACCGCCCGACGTATCGCGCTGATATATGCCGCATGCGCCGCGCTGTGGATTTACACGTCGGATCGTTTGCTGAAGATGCTGTTTTCCGATCCGGAACTGCTGACACGCGCGCAGAGCCTCAAAGGTTGGGGCTTCGTGGCGCTGACGGCGGTGCTGCTGTTCTGGTTGTTGCAGCGTGAGTTCAAGGCCCGGGCCCGGTTGACCACCGATGAGCGCACGGCACGCACCGAGGCGGAGGCCGCGCAGCAGCGTCTGGCCGGCATACTGGAGCGCGTCTCCGACGGTTTCGTCGCGCTGGATGATGCCTGGCGCTACAGCTACCTCAACGAAAAGGCGGCGCAGTTGCTCGGCCGGCGTCGCGAAGACTTGCTCGGCAAGCACATCTGGACGGAATTTCCCGACGCCATCGGTCAACCCTTCTATCACGCCTATCGCAAGGCGCGGGCCGAGCAGGCGCCGGTGTTCCTCGAGGAATATTATCCACCCTTGGAACGCTGGTTCGAGAACCGCATCTATCCAGCCGCGGACGGCCTGTCGATTTTCTTCCAGGACGTGACGGCGCGCAAGCAGGCCGAAGCGGCGCTGCGCAACAGCGAACAATACCACCGTCGCCTGTTTGAAAACTCGCCCATCGGGCTGGCCTTGTGCCGCATGGACGGCACGCTGGTGGATGTCAATCCGGCTTTCGGCAGAATCATCGGCCACGATGTCGCGGCTTGTCTGCAATTGCGCAATTGGGACATCACGCCATCCGAGTACGCCGATCAGGAACAACAACAGCTGGAATCGCTGCGCCGCATCGGCCGCTATGGACCGTATGAAAAAGAATACCTGCACAAGGATGGGCAGCGTGTGCCGGTGCGGCTCTCCGGACTGCTGCTCGACAAAGGCGGCGAGACCTATATCTGGTCCTGCGTCGAAGACATTACCGAACGCCAGCGCCTCGACGCGAGCCTGCGTGAGAGTGAGGCCAGTCTGCAACTGCGGCTGGTGATGCTCAAGGAGCTGTACGTGGGCGCCCATACGTTGGCGCACAGCCTGGATGTGCAGCAGGTCAGTGAGATCGTCACCCGGACCTGCGTGCAGACCTTCGGAGCACAACTGGCCTGGGTGGGCAGCGCCGATCCGGATGGTCGTGTGCAGCGCCTGGCGCACTACCCGCTTGAAGTCGATTATCTGCGCGACATGCAGGTGCGCTGGGATGCCACGCCGCAGGGCTATGGGCCGACCGGGCAAGCGATCCGTGCCGGCGTGGCGGTGGTGGTGCCGGATATCGATGCGGATCCGGCCTTTCAGCCATGGCGCGGTGCCGCTCAGGCGCAGGGTTTCCGATGCAGCGCGGCCTTTCCGCTGCTGAGTCGGGAACGCGCCATCGGCGCACTGAATCTCTACAGCGATCAGCCCGGCTTTTTCACGCCGGAACGGGTCGAGTATTTCCAGACCTTCGCGCAGCTCGCCGGCGCGGCGCTGGAAAATGCACGCCTGTTTCAGAAGGTGCAGCAACACTCCGACGCACTGGAGCAGCATGTCGCCGAGCGCACAGCCCGGCTGACCGAGGCCAATACCGCGCTCGAGGCCTTTGCCTATTCGGTCGCGCACGACCTGCGCGCGCCGCTGCGGGCATTGCAGGGATTTTCCCAGGCGCTGATCGAGGACTATGCGCCGCAGCTTGATGCCAATGCGCGCGACTATGTCCTGCGAATCGATCGTGCCGCCCGGCGCATGGATGAGCTGATACGGGACATTCTCAGCTACTGCCGGCTGGATCGCGCGGAAATCACCTCCCGGCCGCTGGCCCTGGAGGAGGCTGTTGACGAGGCACTGTACCTGCAGGAAGAGGCGCTGCACACCAGCGCGGCCGAGGTCTCGGTGCAGCGCCCTCTGCCGGTGGTATTCGGCCATTACGCCACCCTGGTCCAGGCGCTCAGCAATCTGCTCTCCAACGCCATCAAATTTGTGGCGCCCGGTGTGTGCCCCGTGCTACGGTTCAGCGTAGAACAACGGCCAGGATGGGTGCGCGTGTGGCTGGCTGATAACGGTTTGGGCATCGCTGCCGAGCATCAGGAGCGCATCTTCAAAATCTTCGAGCGCTTGCATGGCGTCGAAAATTATCCCGGTACCGGTATCGGTCTGGCCATCGTGCAGAAAGCGCTGACGCGCATGGGCGGTCGGGTCGGCGTGGAATCAGTACCGGATGCAGGCAGCCGCTTTTGGATCGAACTCCCAGCCCCCGAGGTCGAGTGATGAGCGTGAGTTGCAACACCATTCTGCTGGTCGAGGATAATCCTGACGATGTCGCACTGTTCAAGCGCGCCCTGCAGAAGGCGGCACTCGATTACCCGCTGCAAGTGGTCGGTGACGGCGAAGCGGCCATCGCTTATCTGTCGGGCGAGGGTCTTTATGCCGATCGCCGCAACCATCCCCTGCCGCGGCTGGTGCTGCTGGATCTGAAGCTGCCGCGCAAATCCGGTCACGAAGTCCTGGAATGGCTGCGTGCCCAACCGGAACTGCGGCGCCTACCGGTGGTGGTGCTGACCTCCTCGCGGGAGATCAGCGATATCAACCGTGCCTACGACCACTGCGCCAATTCCTATCTGGTCAAGCCCTTCAGCTTTGACGGCCTGATGGACATGGTCCGCACCCTGGACAGTTATTGGCTGACGATGAACGAGACCACCGAGAGCCGCCATTAAGGTAAGGCGCTTTTAACAAGTGCCTTGCAACTTGGCGGTGGTGTAGGCGCTTTCTTAACAATACCTCCCGCATTATGATCCTCGCCACGGCCGGATTCCCCGCCCCTGCTATAGTTTGACTGGAGGGTCAGGTGCCCAAAGGGTGTTGGGCTAAGTGTATCGAGTGAGGCCGTGATGCGGAACTTGCGGGTACTTATCGTCGAGGATTCGGAGGACGACGCCGTGTTGGTGCTGCGTACTCTGCGCAAGGCGGGTTACCGGGTTGAGCACCGCTGCGTGGCAACGGCCCAGGCCATGGCCGCGGCCTTGATGGAACAGGACTGGGACCTCATCACCAGCGACCACCACATGCCGAACTTCAGCTCGGGCGCGGCGCTGGAATTGCTCAAGCAACGCGGCTTGGACATACCCTTCTTCATCATCTCTGGCCACATCGGCGAGGATGCCGCCATCGCGGCCATGAAGGCCGGCGCCCACGACTACATCATGAAAGACCGGTTGGCGCGCCTGGCGCCCGCTGTGGCGCGTGAGTTGAAAGAGGTGGATCTGCGGCGTGAGCACGCCGCCGCACAGGCGCGGCTCGCCCATCTCGCGCATTACGATCCGCTCACCGGCCTGCCGAATCGTATTCTGTTCAGTGAGCGTCTCAATGCCGTCTGTTCACATAGCGCCGTGCCCGGGCAGGTCACTGCGGTATTGCTGCTCGGTGTGGATCGCTTCAACGCCATCAACGTCAGCCTCGGTCATGAACTGGGTGACCAGCTGCTGTGTGCCGTGCCGGAACGACTCGCCGCCTGCCTGGGGACCGCTGATACCCTGGCACGTTTTGAAGGCGATCAGTTCGGCATCCTGTTGCAGGGGATAGCCGGGCCGGCGGCGGTCGAGCAGCGCGCGCATGCCTTGCTCGAAGCGCTCAACTCGCCTTTCATCATCGATATGCACGAGCTGTTCATCACGGCCAGCATTGGCATCGCCCTGTGTCCGGATGACGACCAGGATGTTACGGCGCTGCTGCGCGATGCCGATACCGCCCTGTACCGTGCCAAGCAGCGCGGCTGCAAACACTGCGAATTCTTCACAGCGCAACTGCGCCGCGCCGCCGTGGCGCGCTTACACCTGGAAAGCCAGTTGCGTCATGCACTGGACAACGACGGTCTGCGGGTCCATTACCAGCCCAAGCTGGATTGCCGCAACGGCCAACTGCTCGGCGTTGAGGCACTGCTGCGCTGGCGCAATGGTTCGGGTGAACTGCAGTCGCCCGCTGCGATCATCCCGGTGGCGGAGGAGACCGGCCTGATCGTGCCGGTCGGTGCCTGGGTGCTGCGCGAGGCCTGTCAGCAGAGCCGGCGCTGGCAGGCACAGGGTTATGCGCCCTTGCGCGTGGCGGTCAATCTGTCGGTGCGGCAGTTCGAGCATGACGACCTGGCCGAAATGGTCGAACGGGTGCTGGCCGAGACCGGTCTGGCACCGCAGCATCTGGAGTTGGAGATCACCGAAAGCCTGCTGCTGCACAGCGACGCGACCAATCTCGCCGCCTTGCAGCGCCTGCATGGGCGTGGCGTGCACATCGCGCTGGATGATTTTGGCACCGGTTATTCCAGCCTCAGCTACCTGCAACGCTTCCCCATCGACACGCTCAAGATCGACCAGTCGTTCGTGCGCGGCCTGCCCGACAATCCGGACGATGTCGCCATCGCCAGTGCCATCATCGGCATGGCGCACAGCCTCAACATGCTGGTCATCGCCGAGGGTGTGGAGACCGCCGCGCAACTGGCGTTCCTACGCGAGCGCGGCTGCGACCAGATCCAGGGCTATTACCTGGGTCGACCCATGCCGCCCGAGGCACTAGAGCGCTTTCGCCAGGACTATATTGCCAAGGTCCAACAGGGCTAAGCGCGCGCGTCGATACAAGTTGCAAGATCGCCGATACCGGACATAATAGGCGGCTTATGCGCGGCGCCGTGAGGGCGGCGCGGTTGCGCCGATCCGGTCACACGAAACGAACTGTCAATGAAGCAACATCTGGAGCACCTGCTCGGCAACGCCCTCGCGGGTCTGCACAGCACCGGCGCCTTGCCCGGTCCCCTTGCCAGCCCGGTTACCATCGAGCGCACCCGCGACCGTGCGCATGGCGATTTCGCCTGCAATATCGCTCTGACACTGGCCAAGAGCGCGCGCCGCAAACCGCGTGAATTGGCCGAGCAGATCGTCGCGGCGCTGCCAGCGTCCGATCAGGTGGCGAAGGTGGAGGTCGCCGGTCCCGGCTTCATCAATTTCTTTCTCACGCCCGCGGCCTTCCAGAATGTGGTGAACGAAGTATTGGCTGCCGGTGCGAACTACGGTCGCAGCACACGCGGCGCCGCTCAGTCTATCCAGGTCGAATTCGTTTCCGCCAATCCCACCGGTCCGCTGCATGTCGGCCACGGCCGTGGCGCGGCCTATGGCGCGGCGGTCGCCGATCTGCTCGAAGCCATCGGTCACCCGGTACACCGCGAGTATTACGTCAACGACGCCGGCCGGCAGATGGACATCCTCGCTGCCAGCGTCTGGCTGCGTTATCTGGAACTGTGCGGCGAGACCCTCGTGTTTCCCATCAACGGTTACAAGGGCGATTACGTCTGGGACATCGCCGCCGATTTGCACCGCGCCAACGCCGACACTTTCCGTCACCCGGCGGCGACCGTGTTCGACGGCGTGCCGCCCGACGAACCCGCAGGTGGGGACAAAGAAGCGCACATCGATGCGCTGATCGCGCGTGCCAAGCAACTGCTCGGCGTTACGGACTACCGCACCGTATTCGATCAGGGTCTGAACGTGATTCTTGATGATATCCGCAAGGATCTGGCCGAATTCGGCGTGACCTATCAGCAGTGGTATTCGGAACGCTCGCTCACTGAGAGCGGCGCCGTCGACCGCGCCATTGAACGGTTGCGCGGCTCCGGCCATCTTTACGAAAAGGACGGCGCGCTGTGGTTCCGTTCCACCGACTACGGCGACGAGAAGGACCGCGTGGTGGTGCGCGACAACGGTCAGAAGACCTACTTCGCCTCCGACATCGCCTACCACATGGACAAGCTGGAGCGCGGTTACGCGCGCGTCATCGACATATGGGGTGCGGACCATCACGGTTATGTGCCGCGCGTCAAAGCGGCACTGGCCGCGCTCGGCGACGACCCCGCCAAACTCGATGTGCTGCTGGTGCAGTTCGCCATTCTCTACAAAGGCGGCGAGCGCATGCAGATGTCGACGCGCTCCGGCGAGTTCGTCACGCTGCGCGAATTGCGTCACGAGGTCGGCAACGACGCGGCGCGATTTTTCTACGTGCTGCGCAAGTGCGAACAGCATCTGGACTTCGATCTGGATCTGGCCAAATCGCAGTCCAATGACAATCCGGTCTACTACATTCAGTACGCGCATGCGCGCGTCTGCAGCGTATTGCGCCAGCTCGACGAGAAGGGCCTGCCGCGCGACGCGGCGGCCGGCGCCGCCAACCTGGGGCGTCTTACCGAGACTCACGAACAGGCGTTGTTGTACACGCTGTCGCGCTACCCCGAGGTGCTGGAGGCCGCCGCGCTCAGCCACGAACCGCACCAGCTCGCCCATTACCTGCGCGAACTGGCCAATGATTTTCACGCCTACTACAACGCCCACCAGTTCCTGGTGGATGATGCGGCGCTGCGCGATGCGCGGCTCAATCTGATCCTCGCGGTGCGCCAAGCGCTGGCCAACGGCCTGCAGCTGCTCGGCGTCTCGGCGCCGGACGCCATGGCTGAGAAGAGCGCAACATGACGCGCGATTACAAACCGCGCAGCGGCAAGAGCGATCGGCGCAAAGCCACGCCGGGTTGGGTCTGGTTGCTGGCTGGGTTAGTGTTGGGTCTGGCGGTGGCGCTGATTGCCTACAAGTACCACGGCAACACCCCGGCCAAGCCGATACCCGCGCAGCTCGATCTGCCCAGCGAAAAGGCCGACGAAGCGGCGGGGCCCGACGCCGCCAACGGCAAGTCCGGCAAGCACGCGGCCGAGAAACCACTGCCGCCACCGCCCAAACCGCGCTTCGATTTCTACACCATCCTGCCCGAGATGGAAGTGGTCGTGCCCGAGGAAGAAATCAAAGGCCGGCCCAAGGGCGGCGTGCCGCAGGTCGAGCAGCCCGGCACCTATTATCTACAGGCCGGTTCGTTCCGCGTCTTCGATCAGGCTGATCGTCTGAAGGCGCAACTGGCCCTGCTCGGCCTGCATGCCGGCATCGAGACCGTCACTGTGAATAAAAACGAGACTTGGCATCGTGTCCGCGTCGGCCCCTATAAAAACCTCGACGACCTGAACCGCGCCCGCGCCTTGCTCAAAGAGAACAGCATGGCCGCCGTGCTGGTGAAACTTAAATAGGCGCACTCAGTTAAGAAGCTCTGATTAAAAGCTACCACACCAACGTAAGTGATTGCGTAGGGTGCTCGCTGAGCGGGCCCGTGAAAAGGGGGGCGCTGGGATCGGGCCTGCGCAAGCCTACCCTAGCCTGAATACCCGGTGTCACCGGATCGCTTGATCAAAGGCTCCACAGGAGTGGGTCGAGTAAAATCCATATAGAATCAGTACAACAAGAACTGCCATTTGTGCGCATGTCAAGAAACTTTCCACGCCGGTCTTGAACTGATAAAAAGCGCTGGCCATACTACTCGGGCGGTGTCAGACTGCATGCGGTATTCAAAACTGCACTGCTGATGATCGGACAGGGCTTCGCCGCTGTATCCCATTGTCAGTGTGAATATAATTTTTGAGAGGAGGAGTCCAAATGTATAGCAATAAAATTCTGAAATCCGCTCTGGCGGCAATGCTGTTCATGATTATGGCCGTGTCTGTGCAAGCAGCTGATATGCTCAAGCCCTATGTGCTCGCCTCCAGCGGTGCCGGCGATGTCGCCAAGGTGACTGATGAAGTGAAAGCGAAGTTGACCGGCGCCGGTTTTGAAATCGTCGGTTCCTATTCTCCTTTCGACGGCTCGAATATCCTGGTCGTCACCAATGACGATCTGAAGAAGGCCGCCGCCTCATCGGAGCATGGCGGTTATCTGGCGCCCATGCGCGTCACCGTCACCAAGCAGTATGGCAATGGCAAAGGCGCTGCCTTCAATCCGGCGGACGCGCAGATCCAGGTGGCATTCACCAACCCGGTCTACTGGGCAGCCGCCTACCGTGTTTCGGCGGATGTCTCGGCTGTGAAGGCCAAGCTCGCCGCAACGCTGGGGAGCAAGGAAGAATACGGTTCATTCTATGATTACAAGGATGGCATCTCCGCCGACAAGCTCCACGGTTATCACTACACCGTGATGATGGAGTACTTCACTGACCCGAGTGATCTCGGCAAACATGACAGCCATGATGAAGCGGTGAAAGCAGTCGAAGCAGGACTTGCTGCGCATGCGGGCGGTACCAGCAAGGTCTATCGCATCGACATCCCGGGCAAGGAAGAAACAGTGTTTGGTGTGGCCCTGACCAAAGGATGCAGCGGTGACGCGACCACTATGAAAGCCGTAGACATGGGCCCGCTCCACAACACGGGCTACGCGCCGTATGAAATTCTGGTTTCAGGAAAGAACGTGGAGGCGCTCTATGCCCGCTTCCGTATCGCCATCGCCTACCTGGGCTTGCCGATGATGGCCAATCCCACTGGCGGTACGTTCATGAATATAATGTGCGCACCGGGCGCGATTGAAGATGCGCTTATGGCAGCGGCAGGCGGGAAATAACGCCTGATGACAGACTCCGCCTCTCCCCGCTCAGCGGGGAGAGGTCAGGGGTGAAGGATGGGCGTCGCTTCGGGTCAACTCTGCGACGCCAGGGCCTTGCGGATGCGCGACAGTGGTATGACCTTGCCGCGATCTATTCCTTCACAACGCTTCGCCTCGCGCGTCCACGACGTGCGCGAGTTCACCACCTCCGGCCAGAACGGGTAAGTGCGGCACTGCACCGGTCGTGCAGCATAGACCTTGCAGCCATTATCCTTGCCAAGAAAGATACAGCGCCCGTCCTTGCCCATCGCAGCCACCTGATCGCCATCCGGCAAGCGCCGCAGATAACGCCGCCGGAACCAGGCACGGCTCAACTGCAAGTGCTGGCGGATCGCCTCGGCCGCGTCATCGCTGAGAAACACGTGATACTCGCCGCCGCCGATGCAGCAGCGGCCGCAGCCGGTGCATTCAAAGTGCAGTGGCGTTGTTTCGTAAAACATCGGGGCAAGGACCTCCAGGTCGGGGTGTGGCGGCTATGGTGGCACGGCGCATTGCGGTCGCTTTATACGCGGCAAGCTATGATCCGCTCACTGCGGCGTACTGTCCTCGGCGATCAGGCCGACGAAAATGCCGGTATAGGTCTGACCTTTGGCGCGTTGCGACAGCCACTTGTACAAAGGGTAAGCGACGATTCCCATCGCCGCGCCATTCAAGGCGCCGAACAGCGGCGCGATCAGGAAAATAATCACGATGCTGCTGGGGTTCTGGGTCACCGCCGCGGCGCTCAGATAGATGATCAGCGGTATCAGTCCGGCACCCGAACACAAACCCAGCAGGCCCGACATCCTGATGAGGGAGCTTAAGTCCAGTTGCAGACGGCACGCGGCATAGTGCTCGGCCCATTTATATTTTACTGGCATTGCATGGCCCTGGGTTGTGAAGAGGATGAAGACAACTCAGAAAGTTTATCAGAGCTGTTTCATGACGCGGGAAATTTCCGCGGCCTCACGATCTACGCATGCCCGTCCTTCCTGGATGGATTCATCGGCGCGATGGAATTCCAGCAGGCCAATGTGCGACAGCCGGGGGGACAGCAACACATCGGGTGGGTCGCCGGCCATTCTGCTGCGCGTGATGCGGTCCTGAGCGATATGCATCGACCCGGTGATGACATCAAACAGGCTAGGCACGGGATGATCGTCGGACTGCTTGCCGAATAGCGTGGTCTTGTAAGCGCGGATGTTCTTTTTGAATCTGGCCATGACGCCGGTGCTGTCGGCTTCGTCCTGATTGCTCTGGACGAAATGCTTGCCGACGATATCGCCATTCAGATTGACGGCGATAACGATATCGGCGCCCAGGGCGCGGCAGATGGAGATCGGTACCGGATTGACCAGACCGCCATCGACCAGCCATTTGTCGCCATAGCGAATCGGTGGAAACAAACCCGGCAAGGCCATCGACGCCCAGACCGAATCAAGCAAAGGACCGGTCTGGAACCAGACCTCCTTGCCGGTTTTGAGATCGGTGGACACGGTGGCGAAGCGAATGGCGAGGTCCTCGATAAGTGCCTCCTGGCCGCACACATGCTCCTGGAAAAATTCCTGCAGGCGCTGCCGGTCGACGATTCCGTTCAGGGAAATATTCAGCTCGAAATAGCGCGCCAGCTTGATGCGCGTCAGCGAGCGCACCCAGGTCTCCAGCTTGCCGATATTGCCGGCGGCATAGGCGGCGCCGACGATCGCCCCTATCGAACAACCGCAGACAATATCCGGCCGGATGCCGATCCGATCGAGTTCCTGGATCACGCCGATATGCGACCAGCCGCGTGCCGAGCCGCCGCCGAGGGCGAGGGCTACTTTCGGCAGGTTAGGGGTGATTGTGATCATGTGTTTATGAGTGTGTGATCAATGCTGTCTGTCTTGTACTCATTGGCGCCGGTATTGAATCTTGCTGTCCAGGAATTTTAGTAAGCTATGCTTGAGTATAAGTGAAGCGAGTAGAGGAAAGCACATGAATACCTACCAAGGTGGTTGTGCCTGTGGTGCCGTGCGCTATGTGTCGCACGCGCCGTCGCAGTTCTCCTTTCATTGCCAGTGCAGACAATGCCAGCGGGCGAGTGGCACAGGGCATACCTCCCTGTTCGTGGTTCCGGCAGACGCCGTGACTGTCAGCGGAGAGCTGAAATTCCATGACCAGACAGCGGATGATGGCAATACGGTGAGCCGCGGTTTCTGTCCGGTGTGCGGCAGTCCCGTCATGGGGAAAAGCACCGGCCATCCCGGCGTCGTGATCATCAACGCCGCCAGCCTGGACGACCCGGGTCTTTTCGAACCACAGAAAGTTGTCTGGAGTTCCGGGCGGCAGGAATGGGATTTCATTGATCCGAGTCTGCCGAGAGACTAGTGGCAAGTACAGAATTAACAGGCCAGCCCTTGGGCATGTTGCCAGTCTCTGTGCAGATGCCGCATGTTGATGAGGTGACAGGGCGCAGACGTCGTCGATACGTTGACATGAGGTGCAGTAACCCAAGCTTGATGTGGTAGGCGGTGTCCGACCGACAAGTTTCGACCCTAATCGGTCACTGGCGGCGGGTCACGAACAGTCCGCATTTGCTGGCACCCATACCCCTATGCCATTGCTCGGCCCCCCGTTACCCTCTGTGTAACGGTAGTTCCCTATCACTAACAGCCCCAATAATGAC
>JBGPWJ010000083.1:0-10005 GCA_041492115.1 Gammaproteobacteria bacterium | reverse complement strand
GGCCGCCCGGCCCGTTTCCGCGTGCAGTTGCTCATCCGCGCGCTTGAGGGTCTGCGCATATTCTGTCAGACCCACGATGTAATCGCTCATGATACCGAAGATCGGCGTGTGCAGGCGCGGATGGGCGAGACGTTTGAGCTCGTAGACATAATCAGCGGCGGCCAGTTCGCGCGTGCCGGTGTGGGCGAAGTCGGCTAGGATATTGATGTGCTCAAGATCGGCCGGCGTCAGCGCCTGATACAGCGGCCTGCCCTGCGCATCGAGCGCCAGCGCGGGATGCGGCTGGTAGCGGATGCCGGGCTTGATATGAATATCATAAACGCTGTAGGCGATGCGCGCCGGATCGACATCCATGGGCAGGTGTTGATGCTGTTCATCCAGGTAAATGGCCTGCGGCATTGCACTCGCCGCCAGCGGTACCAGCGTATAGGGTCGCTTTAGATAGTGGTATTGCAGCGGTGGCTCGTAGATCTGTGCAATCAGCGCGTACTCGTTGGAGCTGTAGGATTGCACCGGATCGAGGTGCTTGGGACGTTCTTCGAATGAGGAATACAATACATTGGCGTGCGCATCCGCCGCCGGGTAGGGATCGTTCCAGGGCCCCGGCCGGCAGGCGCCCAGCAGAGCGGCCAGTACCAGCAGCACGCCACAGTGCGCTGACGCGCAGACTGAATGACGAACACACGGTCGGCGCGCAGGTATCGGTTCAGTGTTCGGCATTCGGCGTTCCGTTATCCTCGGAGTTGGCGTGATGCTATGGACTCACGGCGCGGCCCGGCTATGATACGCTGGCGGTACGGCTTCGGGGCTCTTTCCGTAAGCCGCGTTTTCCGGTAACTTACGCAGTTAGAGAATTTCACCACCAATCATGGCAACAAGCAGTACAAGGATCAAGACATGGGTTTTCTCACCGGCAAAAATGCCCTGATCGTCGGACTCGCCAGCACCCGTTCCATCGCCTGGGGCATCGCGCAGGCCATGCATCGCGAAGGCGCGCAACTGGCCTTCACTTATCAGAACGAGAAACTCCAGGACCGTGTGGAGAAAATGGCGGCGGACTGCGGTTCTGAGATCACGATTCCCTGCGATGTCGGCAGCGACCAGGAAATCGAAGCGGTATTCGAGCACCTGGACGACTATTGGGATCATCTCGACATCATCGTGCACTCGGTGGCCTATGCGCCGCGCGAGGAACTGGAAGGCGAATATCTGGATTGTGTGACGCGCGAAGGTTTCCGCATCGCACACGAGATCAGTTCCTACAGCTTCGCGGCGCTGGCCAAGGCCGGCCGCAACATGATGCAGGGCCGCAACGGCGCGCTGCTGACCATGAGCTATCTGGGCGCGGTGCGCGCGGTGCCGCATTACAACGTCATGGGTCTGGCCAAGGCCAGTCTGGAAGCCAATGTGCGCTACATGGCGCAGACACTGGGTCCGGAAGGCATCCGCGTCAACGCCATCTCCGCCGGCCCGATCAAGACCCTGGCCGCTTCGGGCATCAGCGATTTCCGCAAGCTGCTCGATTACGCCGAACGCAATTCACCCATGCGCCGCAACGTCAACATCGAAGAAGTCGGCAACGTCGCCGCCTTCATGTGCTCCGACCTCGCCTCGGGCATCACGGGTGAAGTGACCTATGTGGACTGCGGCTATCACATCACGTCGATGAGCGCGGACGGCAACTGACCCGTAGGGCGCGTATCACGCGCCGAGCCGAAGCGGCTAGTTGAGGCGCTCGTCCCAGACCTTGATCTTGGCTTGCGCGCGCAGGTGATCGATCAGCGCCTGCACCTCGGCCTCGCTGTAGGCGCGTTGCAGTTCGCGCTGATAGGCAAGACGGTCTTCCTTGGAAAGTTTGGCGGGATCGCCCTCGTGCACGGCCTGCAGCATCAGTACGGCATAATCGCCATTGTCCAACGCCACGGCATCGTAACGCGCCTGAGTCTTGTCCGGTCGGGCAAGGCGGAACGCCGCCTTCACAATCGGCGCGGGCTGTCCGGGATCATTGCGGCGTAATCCCTGCACTTCCTTGACTGTCAGCTTGGCTTGCGTCGCCAACACAGCCAGTGTTTCGCCTTTGTTCAGGCGTTGCAGCATGGCTTTGCCTGCCTCGGCGGTCTTGGCACGGGCCGCTTCTTCCTGCAGCGCCTTGACGATCAGGTCGTGTACTTCGGCGAGCGGTTTGACACTGGCCGGGTGATGCACCTTGCTGCGCAGCACGATCACATGACCGGGCGCAACTTCAATCGGTTCGCTGTTATTGTTCTGTGTCAGCACTTCGCTGCTGAAGGCCGCCTCGATGACCTTGGGGAATGCCCCGATCCCCGGACCGCCCTTACGCGTCAGCCAGTCGCTGGTATGGATGGTGGTTTGCAACAACTTGGCGGCGGGATCGAGACTGTCAGGCTGCTGGTAAGCCGTGTCCGCGAGACCATCGGTATGATCGTAATACTGCTTCTCGGCCTGGCTGCGGCGATAAGCATGTTCCAGGTCGGCGCGCGCCTCTTCGAAACTCTTGCGATGTGCCGGTTTGATGTCAGTGAGTTTGATCAGGTGAAATCCGAAGCTGCTGCGCACCGGTTCACTGACCGCATTCTTATCGAGTTTGAACACGGCGTCTTCAAATGACTTGTCCATGACGCCTTTGCCGAAGAAACCCAGGTCACCGCCCTTCACGGCCGAGGCCTTGTCCTGCGAGTATTGCTTGGCCAGCGCGTCGAACGCATCGCCCGTTTTCAGACGCGCCTGTATCTTTGCGAGCGTGGCATGCGCCGCATCCAGCGCCTTGGCATCCGCAGCGGCCGCCACCTGAATCAGGATGTGGCTGGCACTGCGCTGCTCTTCGGTCGACTGGCTTGCCGCCTGCTCGTCATAGTAATGATGCAGCACCTGCTCCGTCACCGGTACCGCGGCGGCCAGTGCATCGGTGCTGTAATCGACGTAATCCACCTGCACCTGCTCGGGATTCATGTAACTGTCGTGATGGCTGTCGTAATAGGCCGACACCTTGGCCTCATCGACTTTCACACCGTCAAGATAGCCGGCCTGCGACAGCAGCAGATAGGCGATATCGCGCCGCTGTTCGCGCAGATTGATCAGTTCATCCAGATCATGCGCGGTCAGTATGGCGGTACCGGCAACGGCGTTGTGCAACTGCTCCACGCGCTGCGAATTGCGCAAGCGGGCTTCGAAACCGGCCGCGGTCAGGCCCTGATTGCGTAAAAACTTCTCATACATGTCAGGTGCGTAAGCGCCATTGCGCTGCAGATCGGGTGCGTTCTTGATGGTGGCGCCGAGCACGGCATCACTGATGTCCAGACCGGCGTTACTCGCCGCCTGTTCGAGCAGACTGCGCTCGATGAGCTGGTCGAGTATCTGGCGCTTGTACTGTGGCGTGTTGAACATTTCCGGGTTGTAGGCCTGGCCCAGCATTTCCTTCATGCGCGCCTGCTGTTGCTGGGATGCCTTCAGGAATTCGGGCTGGGATATGCCGACGCCATTGACCAGCGCGACATCGGAAGCCTTGCCTTCCTTGTCGGTATAACTGTTGATGCCCCAGAGCGCAAAGGGCACCCCGATCATGAGAATGATGATCCAGGAAAAAATTCCACTGAAATAATCACGAATGTTTTGGAGCATATGCGAACCCGGCAAGCAGCCTTGTTGTCTGTCCTAAATTTTAATTATGTTCAACAGTACGATGTTCTGGGCTAACACGCAAAGGGCGCCGCGTGGGCGCCCTTACGTTTGACTGGCGGAGCGGACGGGACTCGAACCCGCGACCCCCGGCGTGACAGGCCGGTATTCTAACCAACTGAACTACCGCTCCTAATTACTGAACTGCTGGTGGGTGCTGAGGGGCTCGAACCACCGGCATTCGCCGTGTAAAGGCGACGCTCTACCAGCTGAGCTAAGCACCCCAAGGCGCTGTGCTGCATAAGCGGCTGTCACACAACCCTGAAGCGCCCGTCAGTTTACGGCATCCTTGAGGGCTTTTCCAGCTTTGAACGCCGGAACTTTCTGTGCGGCGATCTGGATTTCGTCGCCGGTGCGTGGATTGCGTCCAGTGCGTGCGGCGCGTTCGCGCACCAGGAAGGTTCCGAAGCCCACCAGGGTGACTTGGTCGCCTTTCTTCAGTGATTTGCTGACGGCCGACAGCACCGCATCGACCGCCTGTGTGGCGGCGGCCTTGGACAGATCGGCGGAGTCCGCTACGGCGTCGATTAATTCGGATTTGTTCATTGAATTCTCCCCCTGGGTGATCGTGGTGGCGGTGTGGTGTGAGTGTGTCGCTAATGCTAAGCGGGTGTGCACACGGTGTAGACAGTCGCAACTGTCGCGCTGTGGCGGGCTTTATACCAAGCAGGTGAAATCACTGTCAACAGCACGTATGCGTCTGTGATCACGCGCGTGCGCATTATAACGCATTCAAAGCCAACCGGCACAGCGGGTAATCAAATTGATTTAGTGCGAGACATTAACTGGTGAGGTGAACCCACACAAAGACACGCAAGACAAGTTGCCTGGAATTGGTTCACATGCTAGGACTTCCGGAACCGGGCGCGCCGATGGCGCCCCGGTTTCCGGGAGTGCACAGCTACTGTTTAATGCGGCAGTACCTTGCCTTCAGACTTGGACTTCCCCGGCGTTTCCTTTTTCTGCTCGGCAACCACGGCGGGGGCCGGCTCCACACCTTCGACGCGCGCGGTCGGCATGTGCTGCAAGGCGACCTGCAGCACTTCGTCAATCCATTTGACCGGCCGGATATCAAGTTGACTCTTGATGTTCTTCGGTATGTCAACGAGATCGCGGCGATTCTCTTCCGGGATCAGCACGATGGTGATACCGCCACGGTGCGCCGCCAGCAGTTTTTCCTTCAGACCGCCGATCGGCAGGATTTCACCGCGCAAGGTGATTTCACCGGTCATGGCGACGTTGGCATGCACAGGAATCTTGCTGAGCGCTGACACGATTGCCGTACACATACCGACGCCGGCACTAGGCCCGTCCTTCGGCGTCGCGCCTTCGGGCACGTGCACGTGGATGTCATATTTCTGGTGAAAATCGGGCTCGATGCCGAGCAATTCCGCGCGGCTGCGCACCACGGTCATGGCCGCCTGAATCGATTCCTGCATCACCTCGCCGAGCTGCCCGGTGATGGTGAGCTTGCCCTTGCCCGGCACGATGGCCGATTCAATCGTGAGCAGTTCGCCGCCGACTTCCGTCCAGGCCAGGCCGGTGACCTGCCCGATCTGATCGCTCTCCTCCGCCAGGCCATAGCGGAAGCGTTTTACGCCAAGATACTTATCGAGATTCTTCGGTGTGATCTGGATCTGTTTGCCTTTGGGCTTGAGCAAGACCTCTTTGACCACCTTGCGGCACATCTTGGAAATTTCGCGCTCGAGATTACGCACACCGGCTTCACGTGTGTAGTAACGCACTATATCGCGCAGTGATGCTTCAACAATGCTGATCTCACTGGCCTTGAGTCCGTTGTTCTTCACCTGCTTGGGCACCAGGTAACGCATCGCGATGTTGATCTTCTCATCTTCGGTATAACCCGGCAGACGGATCACTTCCATGCGATCGAGCAAGGGCCCCGGGATGTTGAGCGAATTGGCGGTCGCCACGAACATCACGTCGGACAGATCGAAATCGACTTCGAGATAATGATCGTTGAAGGTGTGGTTCTGCTCCGGGTCGAGCACTTCCAGCAGAGCTGATGCGGGATCGCCACGGAAGTCCATCGCCATCTTGTCGATCTCGTCGAGCAGGAACAGTGGATTGCGCACACCGACCTTGGATAGGTTCTGCACGATCTTGCCCGGCAGTGAACCGATGTAGGTACGGCGATGACCGCGGATCTCGGCCTCATCGCGCACACCGCCCAGCGACATGCGCACGAACTTGCGATTCGTGGCGCGCGCGATCGAGCGCCCCAGCGAGGTCTTGCCAACACCGGGCGGGCCGACCAGGCACAGGATCGGGCCCTTGAGTTTGTTGACGCGCTGCTGCACGGCGAGGTATTCGAGGATGCGCTCCTTGACCTTCTCCAGGCCATAGTGATCCGCTTCCAACACCTTCTCCGCTTCGCCAAGTTCGTTACGGATCTTGGTGCGTTTCTTCCACGGCACGTTCACCAACCAGTCGACATAGTTGCGCACCACAGTGGCTTCTGCGGACATGGGTGACATGAGCTTGAGCTTGTTGAGCTCGGACGTGGCCTTGGTCTTGGCCTCCTTGGACATGCCGGCCTTGGCGATCTTGCGCTCCAGCTCCTCGATTTCGTTGGGCGTGTCTTCGAGTTCGCCGAGCTCCTTCTGAATCGCCTTCATCTGTTCGTTGAGGTAATACTCGCGCTGACTCTTCTCCATCTGCTGCTTGACACGGCCACGGATGCGCTTCTCGATCTGCAGGATGTCGATCTCGCCCTCGATCAGGCCCATCAGGTGTTCGAGGCGCGCGCGCACGTCCTCGATCTCCAGGACCTTCTGCTTCTCGTCGAGCTTCAGCGCCATGTGCGCGGCAATGGTGTCGGCCAGACGGCCCGGCTCGTCGATACCGGCCAGCGAAGTAAGGATTTCGGGCGGAACCTTTTTGTTCAGCTTCACGTACTGATCGAACAGCGTCAGCACTGAACGCATCAGCACTTCGACTTCACGCTCGTCGCCTAACGGCGGCGTTTCGATGCGCGTGATCTGGGCGTTGAAATAGTCCTCGGTGCCGATGATCTGGATGATGCGCGCGCGTTCGGCGCCCTCGACCAGCACCTTGACGGTGCCGTCCGGCAGCTTCAGCAACTGCAGGATGCTCGACAGTGTGCCGACGCGATTGATGTCCTCTTCCTGGGGATCGTCGACCTCGGCACTCTTCTGTGAAACCAGGAGAATCTGCTTGTTGCTCTGCATAGCATGATCGAGCGCGCGTATGGATTTCTCGCGCCCGACGAACAACGGAATGACCATGTGCGGGTAAACCACGACATCGCGTAATGGCAGCACCGGCGTCACCAGCATCTGATCTTCAATCACTGCAGAAGTCTTGTCGTCTTGCGCCATCTGGAATTCCTCGTTTCGATACGGTTAAATACGCTGCGCTGCGGCGCTTTGGATTCATCTGTCGGAGGATGCCCGGTACTTTAGACACCACCCGCAGTGGATATGCGGGCGGCCTGCCTCCGATTCAACAGTCACAATTCCTGTGGTCATGAAATAAAAGGCAAGATCTACGCCAAACAAGGCGTTGGGGCTGGTGGCTACAGGGCGTGGCCCTGCGGCGGGTGACGCGACAGCGCGCCTCTCAATCCGAGGCGGCGCGCTGCTGTTCGTTGCCCTCGTAGATCAGGTAAGGGCTTGACTCGCCGGTGATAACTCCGGCATCGATGACGACCTTGCGGACATCCTCCATGGAGGGCAGGTCATACATCGTATCGAGTAGTACCTGTTCGAGGATGGTGCGCAGGCCGCGCGCACCGGTTTTGCGTTCCATGGCCTTGCGGGACACGGCCCGCAGGGCGTCTTCACGGAATTCGAGATCGCAACCTTCCATTTCGAAGAGTTTACTGTACTGCTTGGTGATCGCGTTCTTGGGTTCGGTCAGAATGCGGATCAGGGCGTCCTCGTCGAGCTCCTCCAGCGTGGCCACCACCGGTAGACGGCCGACGAATTCGGGAATCAGGCCGAATTTGATCAGATCCTCCGGCTCCACGGAATAGAGCACTTCGCCGACGCTCTTGCGTTCATCCTTGGTTTTGACCTCGGCGAAGAAGCCGATGCCACCCTTCTCGGAGCGGTGACGGATGATCTTTTCCAGCCCTGAAAACGCGCCACCCACAATAAACAGGATGTTACTGGTGTTGACCTGCAGAAATTCCTGCTGCGGGTGCTTGCGTCCGCCCTGTGGCGGCACCGAGGCGACAGTGCCCTCGATCAGTTTCAGCAGCGCCTGCTGCACACCTTCGCCCGACACGTCACGGGTTATTGACGGGTTGTCGGATTTGCGCGAAATCTTGTCGATTTCGTCGATATAGACGATGCCGGTCTGGGCCTTCTCGACATCGTAATCACATTTCTGCAGCAATTTCTGGATGATGTTCTCGACATCCTCACCAACATAGCCCGCTTCTGTCAGCGTAGTGGCATCCGCGATGGTGAAGGGAACTTTGAGCATGCGCGCCAAAGTTTCGGCGAGCAGGGTCTTGCCAGAGCCGGTCGGCCCGATCAGCAGAATATTGCTCTTTGACAACTCGACCTCGTCCTTGCGGGCCTGATGTTCGAGGCGTTTGTAGTGGTTGTACACCGCCACGGACAGCACCTTTTTGGCGCGTTCCTGACCGATGACGTACTCGTCGAGTATCGCGTTGATCTCGTGCGGCTTGGGCAGCTTGCTGGCGGAAGTGGTGGTCTTTTCCTGCATCTCCTCGCGGATGATGTCATTGCACAGCTCAACGCACTCATCGCAGACAAAGACCGAAGGACCGGCAATCAGTTTGCGCACCTCATGCTGGCTCTTGCCGCAAAACGAGCAATACAGCAGCTTGCCGCTGTCGTCGCCCTTGCCTTTTCTTTCATTACTCATATGTGCGCCTCACGTAGATCGATGCCCTGCCAAGCCATGGTCTACTTGAACGTGTGCATTATCTGCGCCAACGCTCAAGCCGCATTCCCGTCACCCGACGGGGTCCGCTTTCAACCATCGGCCGTACGTCAAGCCTATTCAACTATGTTCCGGCACGGCTGACAAGCTATCCCGCGACATCCGTACGGTTGACGCGAACCTAGGCGGCAACCCCGTCGGTACGCCGCGACAGCACGGTGTCGATCAACCGGTAATTGACCGCCTCTTCGCCGCCCATGAAATTGTCACGGTCGGTGTCCTGCTGGACCTTTTCGATCGGTTGGCCGGTATGTTTAGCAAGTATAGTGTTCAGACGTTCGCGCACCAGGAGGATTTCCCGGGCGTGGATGTCAAAGTCCGAGGCCTGGCCCTGGAAGCCGCCCAGCGGCTGGTGAATCATCATGCGCGAATGCGGCAGGCAGTAGCGCTTGCCCGCCGCGCCGCCGGCCAGCAACAGCGCGCCCATACTGGCGGCTTGGCCTATGCACATGGTGCTGACGTCCGGCTTGACGAACTGCATGGTGTCGTAGATCGACAAGCCCGCACTGACCGAGCCGCCCGGTGAGTTGATGTACAGATGAATATCCTTATCAGGATTTTCGGATTCGAGGAACAGCAATTGCGCCACCACCACATTGGCCATGTAATCATCCACCGGACCGACCAGAAACACGACGCGCTCTTTGAGGAGCCGCGAGTAAATGTCATAGGCGCGTTCGCCGCGAGCGGTCTGCTCAATGACGATCGGCACCATATTCAGCGCCTGCATTCCCTGCGCAGCGCTATTACTGAACTTATCGGACATCATGTGGTTTTCCTTTAAGAAATGTTCACGCCTAGCGCACAGGATTCATCAAGGCCTGGAAGGTGGTGGGGGCTTCATCGACAGCGGCGCGCTCCAAAAGCCAGTCAACCACTTGATCCTCCAACACCAGCGCTTCGATCCCGGACAGCAATTCACGATCGCCATAGTACCATTTGACCACTTGCTCGGGCTCCTCGTAACTCGACGCGATGGTCTCGACGGTGCTGCGCACACGCGCAGGATCGATCGCAATCCGGTTGTGCTTGACGACTTCGGCGATAAGCAACCCCAGGCTGACGCGGCGCGTCGCCTGGTTGCGGTACGCCTCCCGCGGCAACCCTTTGCCCTGACCATCGCGATGGGCGTTGCTGACCAGCCTGTCGATCTCTTCTTCGACCAGAGTCGATGGAATCTTGATAGGGTTGGCAGCCAACAGACCGTCAAGCACCTGGTCTTTCACAAGGGATTTGATCACCAAGGTCATCTCGCGGTTCATGTTGGCGGCAACTTCCTTGCGCAGACCGTCCAAGCCACCCTCGCTAACGCCAAACGCACGGGCGAATTCCTCATCCAGCACTGGCATG
>JBGPWJ010000270.1:0-3416 GCA_041492115.1 Gammaproteobacteria bacterium | reverse complement strand
TCGGCCGCAGTACCGAGAACGAACTGTACCTCGCCGATTTTCGCGTCGTCCTGCATCACGCCACGTTACACAGCCGCCCCGGCGGCAACTACATTGAGTCCGGCGCTGACGCGCGTGTCAGTGTCAACGGCGCACAGATCAGCACGGCACGCATCTCATCCGGCGACAGCATCTGGCTCGGTCCTTACGACATCAAGGTGATCGATGCGCCGCCCGATTACGACCTCGCGCTCAGCGTGGAACTGGTGCGGCCGCTCAGCGATGATCTGGCCAAACTCAAGGCGCGCACCGTCAAGAGTCTTGCCGCCACTGGCATGAGCAAGCGCCGTTGGGCATGGATCGGTTTTGTCACAGTGCTGCTGCTGTTCCTGGTGCTGCCGCTGCTCGGCACTTGGAATGAACCGCTGCGGCAGACGCTCACGGTGGTGCCTGCGCTCAGCGAACGCAGTTGGTTGTCCGGCGACTTCGCCGCACCGCACCGCTTCTTCGCCGCTGACTGCAAGACCTGTCATCAGGCGCCGTTCGTGCGGGTGCAAGATGATGCCTGTCTGGCCTGTCACAAGACCGTCAAGGCGCATGCCGATCCGCAGCGTTTTCATTTCGCCACGTTCGAGGGCAACCGCTGCGTCAGTTGTCACACCGAGCATCAGGGGCAGTCACAGCTGGTGCGCAGCGATCAGCAGTTCTGCGCCAGCTGCCATGCTGATTTGTCACACAAGACCCGCGACACGCAACTGCTCGATGTCAGTGATTTCGGGCGCGGTCATCCGCAGTTCCGTCCCGCGCTGCTGCGCCTGCGCGAGGGCAATGAAACCGTGCAGCGCATCAGTCTCACCGATCACCCGCAGGAGCAGTCCGGGCTGGTATTCACGCACGCCAAGCACCTCGATCCCCGGGGTGTAAAGAGCCCCAAGGGCAAGGTCGTGCTGGATTGCGTTCGTTGTCATACGCCGGAGCCGGGCGGTGCGCGCCTGCGCCCGATCCGCATGACCGAGGTGTGCGCCGGCTGTCATCTGCTGAATTTCGATCCCGACAATCCGCAGCGCGTCGTGCCGCACGCTGATGTAGCGCAAGTGCTCGCTTCCCTCGACGAGTACTACAGCACGCTGGCTTTGAAGGGCGGTTACGACAAGCATGCTGCACCGCCCGCGGTGCGGCGCCTGCCGGGCAAGCCTCTCAACGAGGCACAGCGTCTGGAAGCCTTGCGCTGGGCACAGCAGATGACGGCGCGCACCGCCAGTGAGCTGATCGACAAGCGCACCTGCAAAATCTGTCACGCGGTGACGCGCACGCCGGAGCAGGCGCCCGGCTGGCGCATCGCGCCGGTACGTCTTGCCGACCATTGGCTGCCCTTGGCCCGCTTCAGTCACGCCAAGCATGTCACCACGGCCTGCACGGATTGCCATGCGGCGCGCGGCTCGAAACAGAGCAGCGATGTGCTGCTGCCGGGCATCGGGAAATGCCGTGAGTGTCATGCCAGCGGTAATGAAACGGCGCGCCAGCCATCGACCTGTCTGATATGCCATGGCTTTCATGTAAGCAAGCAGGCTTTGCGTGCGTCAGCTCTCGGGGCACGTAATGAGTCGCATGTGTTGCCATGATGATGACAATTACTGCTCTCGCCACCCAATTGTGCGCAACGCTTCGGCTCCCTCTCCCTCAGGGAGAGGGTTGGGGTGAGGGGGGTAATAGCCAATCTAATCCCCTCATCCTGTCCTTCTCCCTGAGGGAGAAGGGACCCAGAATAATGTTTCTCGGTGCACTATTTTCTGGCCTGCGTCACTCAAATAAATATTTCGCCACGGCACTGTTGCTGCTGCTTGCGGCCTGCGGCGGCGGTGGAGCCAGCGATGCCGGTAGTGGCAGTGCTGCGGGCGGGTGTAACGGTTCCTGCGCCAGCGCGGCGACCTTTCTCACAACGGGCGATGTGCAGCAGGTGATTGCGCAAGCGGTCGCCGAGGCCAAGGCGCGCGGCGCATCCGGCACGATTGCGGTGGTCGACCGGGTCGGCAATGTGCTGGCGGTGTTTCGCATGAGCGGCACGGCGACCAGTGTGATAATCGATTCCGGACGCGGAGTGAGTGGTGGTCTTGAAGGCGTGAGCGTTCCCGATACGCTCGCGGCCATCGCCAAGGCGATCACGGCCGCGTATCTATCCTCGGAAGGCAATGCCTTCTCGACACGGACTGCCAGTCAGATCATCCAGGAGCATTTCAATCCAGGCGAACGCAATCAGCCGGGCGGGCCGTTGTTCGGTGTGCAGTTCAGTCAGTTGCCGTGTTCGGATTTGAGTGCGCGCTTTAGCGCCGGAGCCGATGCCGGGCCGAAGCGTTCGCCGCTGGGTCTGTCCGCCGATCCGGGTGGTCTGCCTTTATATAAGAGCGGCACGCCGGTGGGCGGCGTCGGTGTGATTGCCGATGGTGTATATGGCCTGGATCTGAATATCACCGATACCGACAGTGATCTCGATGAGCTGATTGCCGTCGCGGCCACCTACAATTTCGCCGCGCCGGTGGATCGACGAGCGGACCGCATCACTGCGGATGGCAAGACCTTGCGTTTTGCCGATGTCGATTTCGGCAATCTCAGCAGTGTACCTGCGACAGCGCCGAGCTTTGCCAGCATCAACGGTGTCGATGGCAATCTGGTGAACGTGATTGGTTATTACAACAGCGCCGGCGGCGTGCTCGCCGGCACGGCCTTCGGTCAATCCGCCTCGGGCATCCGCGCCGACAGCGGCAATTACCCCGGCCTCGATGCCTTCGTGCTGGTGGATGATGCGAATGTCGAACGCTATCCGCCGATCGCCGGCACGGATGGATTGCTGAGCGCCGACGAAGTGCGCGAGATTCTGCGTCAGGCGCTCACGGTGGCGAATCGCGCTCGCGCGCAGATCCGCCGGCCGCTCGGCAGTCCGGCGCGCGTCAGCATCGCGGTGGTCGATACCAATGGCGTGGCGCTCGGTGTGGTGCGCAGCCGCGACGCGCCGCTGTTCGGCACCGATGTCGCCTTGCAGAAGGCGCGCACGGCGGCGTTCTTTTCCAATGCCGCGGCCGCAAGCGATCTGCTGGCAGTGAGTCCGGCCATCGGTGCCTACGTGACGGCGGCGCGCACATTTCTTGGCAAGCCCGCTGCACTGGCTGACGGCATCGCCTTTTCAGACCGCGCCGCCGGCAATCTGTCGCGGCCGTTTTTTCCTGACGGGATCGATGGCAGTGCGAATGGGCCGTTCAGCAAGCCGTTTGCGAGTTGGAGCCCGTTCGCCGATGGTTTGCAACTCGACATGGTCAAAGCCGCCATCGTTCAACACGTGACCTATGTGAGCGGCAGCGGCGCCGATGTCGGCAGCAACTGCACCACAATCCCGCGCCTGCCCAACGGCACACAGATATTCCCCGGCAGCGTGCCGGTGTATC
>JBGPWJ010000162.1:0-6136 GCA_041492115.1 Gammaproteobacteria bacterium | reverse complement strand
CCACTTCGACGTGATCCAGGTAATGAACACCAGCGCAAAAAACGGCAGGGCCGCATAGCGGAGGATAACGGTGATCACTGGGATCAGGATCATCAGGAGTATGAGATCGCGTATGAACCAGAAGTGATAGGACTCGGGCGCCGAGGTCATACCGAGCACGGCATTGGCCAGACGGAAGGCGGAATAATCGGCAACCAGCGGGCCACTCCCGGTAAAGTAAGTGCTGACCGCCGGAATGGATTGGCCGATATAGTCGATGGCAACCCCGAGTATCGTCCAGAACAGGTAGGGCACCAGCAGTGTCCTGACCCGGGTCGCGAGTTTCATGCCATAGCCGCGCCATGACCATTTGAATCCCGCGAAGAAGAGATAGCCGGACAACAGGAAGAACAGCGGCACCGAGATTCGCGCTACCCCCTGCGATATCAGGATTCTGACGAAGTCGGTGAGGTAGTTGTTCGCATCGCTGCCCAGGGTGACGCCCGCGTAACCGATGGTGGTAGGGTAGGCATGGATATAGGCAACGCCGATGATGAGAGGGAATCCGAGCAGCCTGATCCGGATTGATGATTCGCTATCGATTGCTGGCATCGTTTTGTAAGCAGCGGAAGTGGGAGTCGGAAATATACATCATTTCGCCGCTCCGCTCGACGCAATCGCTTCGCGTCGCGCCGATGCCTTGCCGATTGTTTGCCCAGACATGCCGGCAGAGAACTGCCGTCATTCGTTGGATTATGTGGTTACTACAGCATGCGCCAGAGCGCTCCGGGGGCCAGTAGACGGCCCCGCACATGACGCGCGTAATCATCACGCACCGAACCGTAGATGAACCGGAACCAGGCGCCGGCCGCCGCGATTATCAGGAACAACCGCAGCAACACCCAAGCCCCGGAGAAATCCACGAACAGCAGCAGGGCCAGAGGCCAGACGTATAACAGTCCGCGTACACCGTGCTTGGCGGCGATCAGCGCAATGGCGCTGACCCGCAGTGCGCGCTGTTTGCCTGAGTGGTAATTGGCGAGAAATACGGCACGCAACAGTTCATTGCCGATCTCATCGCGTCGTTGCGATGCCATCGCTGCCTCAATGCGTTCCCACCTGCACACCAACCTGCGGCATGGCGGCCAGTCCGGTGTCGCGCGCATGGCCCTGAAAGCCGGGGTTCTTCCAGAAGAACGCACCGGGCATGGTGGTCGGGATCACCAGTACGTAGAACAAGGCACGACTCACCACGGCTGCTGTCACCAGGATCACTGCAAGCAGCGCCCACAGGGCGAGCGTACCGCCAGCGTTCAGCGGCAGAACCATTGCAAGGAACAGCAGTCCGGCACCGAGGCCCAGCGCGCTGTTGCGCGCCCAATAGGTCTTGCCGAAACTGCTGATCTGTTCGTGATGCGCCGCCTGCCCTTCGCCGCCGATGGCGTTGAGATGCGCGACATGCCGGTACAGACCGAAACTTTCCAGCAGCAGCCCCGTCAACATGGGCAGTGCTAGCGTCTGCAACAGCGGCGCAAAACTTTCGCCCTGCGCCAACAGCAAAGGTACGAACACCAACGCGGCCAGCAGCGGACCGAGACTCAGCATGCTGCCGAAAAAGCTACTCAGCACCTGCCAGTGATTCCAGAAGGGCCGCGCCGCGATGCGGTAGATGCGCTGCATGAAGTACAGCGCCAGCGGTCCTGCGACAACGGCCAGCCAACCACTGCCCTGACGCAGCGCGTTCACCACAGAGTCTGGCAACCAGACGAACAACTGCGGCAAGGCCGTTAACACCGCATAGGCGCCGAGCAGGTTGTAGAACACCGCCACCGCCGCCACTTCGCGGCTCACCGGCGAATAGCGCAGATTGTTGAAGGCGCGATAGAAGCGATGCGGCCGGCCGAGGTGCAAGGTCGATATCACCAGGGCGAAGGTCTGCAAGGCGATGAGGCCGAACAGCGTCACGGGATAGGCGACCGGATGCGCGCCGGCACTCAGCTCTTTGAGGCCGATCAGCGGCCCCAGGAACAGCGTGATGAACGCACCGACCACCGCCTGTGTGATCAGCGTGAACAGCACCAGCGGATCTTCGCGCGAACGCAGCTTGCGCAGGTTCCACTGCTTGGGCTTGTCTAAGGCAACGGCCGATGCACTGTGATAACCACCCTGCCCACCCTTGATGCCGACATCCGGTTTGGGATTCTGATCCTCGCGCAGATAACGGATCGGCGTGCTGTCGGTGCGACGCATTTCGCGCGGTAGACTGCGCTGTTGCTGAAAGCGGATATTAGGATGAGTAATCGACGGATCCGGAAAACCGGGGATACTCGTTTCCAGTTGGACATTATTGGCCGGCGTGGTTTCGATGATGCCGAAGTCCAGCGCACCACCGAGACAAGCCGCGACGCAGGACGGCTTCAAGCCGACTTCGAGACGATCGACGCACATATTGCACTTGGAAACATGCCCGGCGACCGGATCGAGCTGCGGCGCGTTGTACGGACACACCCAGGTGCAATAGCCGCAACCGAAACAGATGTCCGGGTCCTGCAAGACCGCGCCGTACTCGGCGAATTTGGTGTAGGCGCGCGTCGGACAACCCTTGAGACAGACCGGGTCATCACAGTGATTGCAGGCCATGGAGATGTTGAGACGCTGCGTCGATGGATAGCTGCCGCCTTCCAGATAACCCACCGAGCGGAACGCGAGATGCGCCGGCGTGTCGTTCTTCTCTGCGCAGGCCGACTCGCACGCATGGCAGGCGATGCAGTTGTCGGCATTGAAATAGAATCCATGCTGCTTGTAGCGGTTGGGATTGCTGCCGACCTTGCTGTCGCCGTTGATGTTCAGACTCTGACCGGCCAGCCTGTCCGTCGCGTCGACAAGTTCGATCGCCTTGCCATAGCGGTTGGTCTCCGGCGCTGGGACGTCGGGTATGAAGGCGTAGTCGGGTTCGTTGTCGCGGACTTGATACATGCCTGCCTCTCAATACGCCCGCGCCGCCAGATTCAAAGCCGCCGCTGCTTCCTGATCGTTGATCGGTTCGACGCGCACCGACGCCTGCTTGAAGGCCGGCTGACGGGAATGCGGATCGAGCAGGCCCAAGGTCAGGCGGTTCACGCACTCGTGGTAATGGAAGGGCACGAACACCATGTCGCGCGCGACCCGCTGCGTGCACTGCACCAGCACCACGGCATCACCGCGCCGTGACACCAGGCGCGCATAGCGGCCGTGTTCGACACCGAGTGCGGCGGCGGCATCCGGATTCATTTCCATATACGGCGTCGGACTGAATTTATTTTGATTGCCGATCTTGCCAGTGCGAGTGCGCGTGTGGAAATGCTCCACCACGCGGCCGCTGTTCAGCCAGAACGGGTATTCGTCATCGGGGCGTTCGTTGTTGTCCACGAACGGCAGCGCCAGCAGTTTGGCCTTGCCGCCGGGATGCTGGAATACGCCATCGCTGTAGAGGCGCGGCGTACCGCGCTCCGCGCCATCCGGACAGGGCCACTGCAGTCCGCGCTGCTGTTCGATCTTGGCGTAACTCATGCCGCTCATGTCCAGCAGCCGACCCTTGGACAGCAGTTTCATTTCGTCGAACACTGCCTCGGCCGTTTCCGGGAAACGCACCTTGCCGATGGCATCGAAATGTTTGGCGATCGCGTTGAAGATCCACAGATCCGCCTTGGATTCACCATACGGCGGCATGACATTGCGGATCAGGTTGACGCGCCGCTCGGTGTTGGTGAAGCAGCCTTCCTTCTCCGCCCACAAGGCGGCGGGCAGGAACACATGGCTGTACTCATTGGTCTCGACATCGGCATAGGCATCCTGCACCACCAGGAAGTCCAGTCGTTCGAGCGTCTTGCGGATGCGCGCCGTGTTGGGCATGGAGGTCATGGGATTGGTGGCGATCAGCCACAGTCCCTTGATCTGCCCGGTCTCGATGGCGGGCAGGATGTCAGTCATGAACATGCCGCGCTGCTTGGGAAAGAATTCCGGATCAACGTTCCAGAATTTCGCAATCTCTTCGCGGTCCTTTTCCTTCTCCAGCGCGCGATAACCCGGCAACCCGGAACACGATGACCACTCGCGCGTCCCCATGGCGTTGCACTGGCCGGTGATGGACAAGCTGGTGCCGCCGGGTTTGCCGATGTTGCCGGTGATGAGATTAAGATTGTTGATGGCAACCACGCCATCGGAGCCGTGGGTGCTCTGATTGATGCCCATGGTCCAGATCGACATCGCCGATGACGCCTTGGCATAGAGGCGTGCGACATTGCGGATGGTGTCTTCGTCGATACCGCAGATCTTCGCTGCCGACACCGGATCGTATTGCGCTACCAGCGCCTTGAAGTCCTCGAAGCCTTCCGTATGGCTCGCAATGTACTGCTCGTCCTGCAGACCTTCCGCCAATATCACATGGGCCAGCGCATTCAACAGCACCAGGTCGGTGCCGGGATTGATGGCCAGATGCATATCAGCGAACTGCGCCAGCATGGTGACGCGCGGATCGACCACGATCAGCGGGTACTTGCGCTTCTCTCGCGCCTCGCGCATGCGCCAGTAGATGATCGGGTGCTGCTCGGGCAGGTTGGAGCCGAAGGCGATCAGGCAATCGGTTTGTTCGAGATCTTCGTAGCAGCCGGGCGGACCGTCGGAACCGAAGGAGCGTTTGTAACCCGACACCGCCGACGACATGCACAGCGTGGTGTTGCCGTCATAGTTGTTGGTACCGATCAGACCGCGCGCGAGTTTGCCGAGCGTGTAGAATTCCTCGGTCATGATCTGACCGGTGGAGACGATGGCGAAGGCGTCGCGGCCGTACTGCGATTGGATGCGTTTGATCTCGTCCGTGGTGTGCGTCAGCGCCTGATCCCAGCTGGCCTGCTGGAAAGGTTCATCGCGCCGCGCACGCAGCAGCGGTACGCGACCGCGGCCAGGCGTTTCGAATAATTCGTGCTCAAGGATGCCTTTGATGCAGAGCTTGCCGCGGTTGACGTCGGCATCGCCGACACCGCGTGCCGACACCGCCTTACCGTGACTGTTCAGACCCACTTCGATGGAACAACCCGTGGAACAGTAACCGCAGGTGGTGTACTTCCACTCGACGGCACCTTTGTCCGTCAACTTGATCGGGTTCTTCTTGTTACGGCCGAACAACATTTAATGACTCCACGAATAGACTTCTCTGCGAACGATTACTGATCACCCTCACCCTGGCCCTCTCCCACAGGGAGAGGGGATTCACTGTATAGGGCCATTGCTACATGAATACTGCGCTCTAGCCCCCTCTCCCAACGGGAGAGGGTTGGGGTGAGGGAGACTTAAATTACTTTCCTTCATCCGCAATCAGTGACAGAAACACAAACTCACCTTCCAAGCGCACCGGAAACCGCGCCGCGCACCCTTCATCCGGCGCGACGGCCAAGCCGCTGTCGAGATGAATCTTCCAGTCATGCAGCGGGCACGCCACCTTACGGCCATGCACGATGCCTTGTGACAAAGGTCCGCCCTTGTGCGGACATTTGTCGCGCAGCGCGAACACCTCATCATCGGCGGTACGGAAGATCGCGATATCGCCGTCAACGGTGCGCACCACGCGCGCGCCCAGACGCGGGATGTCGCTCAAGACACCGACCTCGATCCATTCGCCTTCTGTCTCTAACATTTTCGTTGCCTGCTGCATGCTTAACTCCTGAACCGTTCCGAACCACCAAATCCGTAGCCTGGGTTGAGCGAAGTGAAACCCGGGTTTCGCTACGCTCAACCCAGGCTACATAAACAATCATCCCACCAACTTCAACGGACTGAACTCATGCGCATCCATACCCTCGGCGCGCGCTTTCCACGGATCGATCTGCGCGAACTGCTGCGCGTAGCGGAAACGCTCTGCCAGTAGCGCGCGACTGTCCGCGTCTTCGACTACCTTGTCCTTGATATAGGCCAGACCGACACGCTCCACCCAGGGCGCGGTACGCTCCAGGTAATGCGCCTGCTCACGATAAAATTGCAGGAAGGCCGATGCGTATTCCTTCACTTCATCCTCAGTCTTGACGTGGCAAAGGAAATCCGTCGCGCGTACCTTCACGCCGCCGTTGCCGCCGATATGCAATTCATAACCGGAATCGACGCACACCACGCCGAAGTCCTTGAT
>JBGPWJ010000152.1:0-6609 GCA_041492115.1 Gammaproteobacteria bacterium | reverse complement strand
TTCCTTGATGGCCTCGGTGAGCAGGGCATTGATGAGCCGGATGATGGGCGCGTCATCTTCGCTTTCCAGCAGATCTTCGGGCTCGGGGAGTTCCTGGGCGATGCGGAACAGATCCAGGTCGCCACCCAGATCGTCCATCGCCTCCATGGCCTGATTCGAGCCGCTCTCATAGGCGTTTTGCAGCAGGATATCGAAGCGTTCCTGGTCGATGTTCTCCAGGCGCAGGGGCAGGCCCAGATAGCGGCGCAGCTCGGCCAGGGTCTGCGGACTGACGCCCGGGCCGCACAACACATGCGCACCCTGATCGTCGATGGACGCGACCTGCACGCGGTGGCGCTTGGCGAAGGAAAACGGCAGGCGCCGCAGCGCTTCGGGCGGCGTTTCGCTGATGGCGGTGTCAGGCATTTCCATAACGGTCGATCAGTGCGTGCCGCCCGGCGCCGGGACGGGGGTTGCGGCATTTCCTGACTCAGGCGCGGGCTTATTATTACCCGACGGCGGCAGCATCGACTTGTCCGGCACCGGAGGTGGGTTGTGCTGGTACATTTCTTCTATCTTCGGCAATTCCGGCTGTTTCTCACCCGGCATCAGCATCACACCCTCGCGTTGACGCTCCAGCTGCTTGTTGCGGATGTAGTTGTACTTGCCGGTGGTGTACTGTGCGCTGACCGCATCGTCGCGCACAATCATCGGATGAATGAAGACCATCAGGTTGGTCTTGTTCTTGGTGCTGCTCTTGTTGCGGAACAGCGCGCCCAGCAAGGGCACGTCACCGAGCAGCGGCACCTTCGTTACCTTCTCGGTCAACTTATCCTCGATCAAGCCACCCAGCACCACCATCCTGCCATCGTCGACCATCACGCTGGTCTTGATGGAGCGCTTGTCGGTCACCAGGTCGCTGGAACCCTTGACGCTGGGACTCAAGCTGGATACTTCCTGCTGGATCTCCATCTTGATGGCGTCACCCTCGTTGATCTGCGGTTTGATTTTGAGCGTCAGACCGACATCCTGGCGCTGAATGGTCTGAAATGGATTGCTGACCGTGGTGCCGGTGGTGCCGGTAGTGCCGCCACCGGTGCTGGAGAACGAACCGGTGATGAAGGGCACGTTCTGACCGATGACGATCTCGGCTTCTTCGTTATCCAGCGTCAGCAGGTTTGGCGTCGAGAGGATATTGGTATTGCCGTCGGAGGCGAGCGCGTGCAACAGCGCGCCGAAATTGAAGTTCTTGTCATTGAAGCGGCCGAAGCCGAGCGTGGCGCCCTCGGGAATCGAGGCCACGCCCGAGGCGAGGGCCGTGCTGCCGCCTTTGGCCGCAGCGGCGACATTCGCGATGCTCGCGCCGCCTTCGGTGAAATTGATCACACCGACCGGGTTGTTGCTTGGAGAGCCGTCGAATATCCACTGCACACCCAGATCCTTGGCCTTGTCCGAGGACACCTCGGCGATCACCGCCTCCACCAGCACCTGGGCACGGCGGATGTCGAGTTGATGGATGACTTGCTCCAGCGAACGCATGATGTCAGGCGTGGCCGTGATCACCACGGAGTTAGTGGCCTCATCGGGCTCCACATCGAACTGCTGGCCGACGGTGGCGGCCGCAGCGGCCGGCGCGCCACCGGGGCCTTTGCCCTGCGAGGCACCGACACCCTTCAACACGGCCACCAGATCCTTGGCCTGGGCATAGCGCAAATAAATGACGCGCGTGTTGCCGGTGCTCTCCATCGGTGTGTCCAGGTGGGCGATGATGGCGCGCATCGACAGGCGCACCGATTTGTCACCCGACATGAGGATGCTGTTGGTGCGCTCGTCGGCGATGAAGTTCGGCGCACCGCCACCACCGGGGGCTTCACCGGGTGTAGGCTTGGAGAGCGATACCAGGATGCGCGCGACCTCGGCGGCCGAGGCATGCTGCAGGGGAATGATCTCGACGTCGTTGTCACCAGCCTGGTCGATGCGCTCGATGAGTTTGACCAGGCGCGCGATGTTGCTGGCGCGATCGGAAATGATCAGCACGTTGGTGGATGGATAGGCCGCGAGGTGACCCTGCTGCGGAACCAGCGGCCGCAGGATCGGCACCAGTTGCGCGGCGGAGACATTATGTATCGGTATGATCTGGGTCGCGACCATATCGGTGCCGTCGGCACTCTTGTCCGGCAGCGTCGGGACCGAGGACTGCTTGGCGTTGATGTCCGGTTCGATTTTCAAAACACTGCCGCTGGGAATCACCGCGAAGCCGTGCACGTCGAGGATCGACAGGAACACCTGATAGACCTCGTCCTTGTTCATTGGCTTGGATGAGATCACCGTGATCTTGGCCTTGACGCGCGGATCGACGATGAAGTTCTTGCCGGTGATCTCGGCCACTGTGCTGATCAGCGCGCCGATGTCCGCGTCTTTGAGATTCAGCGTCACGGTCGGCGCTGCCGCCGCCCAGCCGAGTGGCGCCGCCAGCAGTAGCGCCGCCAGCACCATGCCACGCCCCAACGTCTCCAGCCACCGGACGATACCACCACTGACAACCCACATAATGCGATCACCTTTCATTGTTATCACTCGCCCGCAAGGCTCCCTTTGATTGATGGCCCGGTGCTGTCGCACCACAGTGACATCCCCAAACCGGCACGCGCCTGTGCCGTATCACTCGGCTTCTCCGCCATCGAGACGCACCGTCACTTGCTGTTCGGTGCCGCCACGCTTGATCGTTAGATTGATGGAAGTGGCCGTGGCAATGCTCTGCAAAGCCTGCGCGCCCTTCGTCGGGTCGTCAAGCGCGATACCGTTGACCTGCGTGACCGTATCGCCCGGCTGTAAACCGAAGCGTTGCAGCATGCGCGGATCGCGGCCCGGCCCGAGACGATACCCTTGGAACACGCCTTTATCGGAAATCGGAACGACCTGCACCAGGTCAAACAGTCTGGCCGGATTGTTGAGTATCTGCTGCCGGTATTGCTGAAGATTGGCGCCCGGCCCGACCGGCATGGCCGTGGGAACTGGCACGTTCGCCATTCCCGTCATGCCCGGTGCCGGTGCCGGCGCCACGCCATTGCTGTCTTCCGGCAGGCGCAGGGTTTCATAATGTCCGCCACTCTTTAGTATGACGCGATCAACCAGGATCTGGTGCAGCGTGGCGTTGCCCGGCAAAGTGTCACCGAGAGCGTAGGGTTTCTCCTCACCATCCGGCCCGGCGATGATGGCGCGGGCGGTGAGCTTGTCATCGGCGGACAGCACGCCGCTCAGAGTCAGTTTGAGTTGCGTTTCCGGCGCCGTCAGTGCGGCGTCGGGGGCCGACTCCTGTTCCTTGGCTTCACCGAACAGATGCAGATCCGCCAGGCGCGTCACCGTGCCCGCCGGTGTTTTTGCGGAGTACAGGGTGGCGGCGGGCAGCGTTGCCGGTGTCTCGTTCTGCGGCATCGGCCAGAGCGACCAGGTCAGGCGCGCCAAATTCCAGGCAATGAACAGTACCAGTACCAGGTTGATAATTCCGGCGGCACGTTCCACAGCACGGCCTTGCAGGAGTTGCGCGTACGGGATGCTGGCAGGAAAACTGTTCAGGAATGATTTCATCGCCGCCTTGGCTGTGATTCTATCGGATGATGTTCCACGATCAGCAATGGAGGGTCAAGTGAGCGCGGCGGTCAGAGTATTACCCGCCTGTCGCGCTCCTGTTCCTGACTGACCGGACCGGGCGCATACCTTTATTATGACCTGGGCCTGCTGCGCCCATGTGCACGCTGCCCGGGTTTGCCGCGGTCACCGCGCATCGGCGGACGCGGGCGCCGCTCGGTCTTCACTGGCGGCTGCGGTTTGGCCAACAGCGCCTCGGTGATCGGCACCACCGGAATCTTGTGGCCGATAAAGGCCTCGATCTCTGGCAGCGAGAACACGAACTCCTCGCAGGCGAAACTGATCGCGTCGCCGCTCGCACCCAGGCGCGCGGTGCGGCCGATGCGGTGCACGTAATCCTCGGCGTCCTGCGGCAGATCGTAATTGAAGACGTGACTGACTTCAGGGATGTGCAGTCCGCGCGCTGCCACGTCGGTGGCGACCAGCACCGGCAGTTCACCGCGCTGGAATTTCTGCAGCAGGTTCTGGCGCTGGGTCTGCGGCACGTCGCCGGACAGCACCGCGGCCTGGATGCCATTGCCTTCCAGATACGCCCAGACCTTGTCGGCGGCACGCTTGGTGTTGACGAACACGATGGTGCGGTGCGGATCCATGTGCGCTAGCAAGCCGAGCAGCAGCGGGATCTTGTCTTCGTTGGCGGTGTGATACAGGGCCTGTGTGACCTTGTCGGCGGTGACCTTATCGGGCTCGATGCGCACCAGCTCGGGGCTGTTCATGTGCTCGTAGGCCAACTCGGTGACGCGCATCGACAGCGTCGCGGAGAACAGCATGTTGAGGCGCTGATCGGGTTCGGGCATACGCCGCAGCAGAAAACGGATGTCGTTGATGAAACCCAGATCGAACATGCGGTCGGCCTCGTCGAGCACCATCACCTGGATGGCCTTGAGATCGAACACGTGCTGTTTGAAGTAATCGATGATGCGGCCCGGCGTGCCGATCAGAATGTCCACGCCCTCTTCCAGTTGCTTGCGTTGACTGTCATAACCGGTACCGCCATAGACCAGCCCTAAACGCAACCCGGAGTGCGCCACCAGCAGTAATGCGTCCTTGTGGATCTGGATGGCCAGTTCGCGGGTCGGCGCCAGCATCAGGGCGCGCGGCTGCGTTTTGGTTCGACCGCTGCACGGCGCGGTGCGCAGCAGATGGTTCATTGCCGCGAGCAGGAAGGCAGCAGTCTTGCCGGTGCCGGTTTGCGCCTGACCGGCGACGTCGCGTCCAGTCAAGGCCAGCGGCAGGCACTCTGCCTGGATCGGTGTGCAGCGTGAAAAACCGGCGGCTTCAACGCCTTGCATCAGTTCTGCGGGGAGGCCCAGGCTGGCAAAGGTGATATCGGATAGATGTGTGTCACTCATGGCGCACAAGCATACATTAAATTGCGCTGCCGTTGGACTTGCATTGCCAACGCGTTTGGGCTCAAATGTGCGCACGTTGCAAGTGGGCCCTTCCCGGCAGCATTAATTCCAGACTCAATCTCGATGCGCAGCCTCCCCAGGGATGCGTGCCGATACGGCCCATCTATTCTTCGATAGATCCCGCGCCCGGTAGTGCCCCTGGTGTCGACGTCCGGTGTCCGGCCAAATTCAAATCAAACGCGTTGGAGGTTCATATCGTGAGTTCACACATTGTCTATGTATCGGATGCGAGCTTCGAAGAAGAAGTGCTCAAGGCCTCCGGACCGGTACTGGTGGACTATTGGGCCGAATGGTGCGGGCCCTGCAAGATGATCGCCCCGATACTCGATGAGATCGCCAGCGAATACACCGGCAAGATCAAAGTCGCCAAGCTCAATATCGACGAGAACCCGCAGACCCCGCCGCGCTACGGCATCCGCGGCATCCCGACGCTGATGCTGTTCAAGGATGGCAACGTCGAAGCCACCAAGGTCGGCGCCGTATCAAAATCGCAGCTGACGGCCTTCATCGACAGCAATCTCTGAACGCCTGGGCCCGGCCCTGCGGGGCTGGACGCCAGAAAGGTTACATGTTAGCGTTATACACAACCGCGGCTTCCCTATAAAACACACCGTCGTCGCCGGCTCTCCAATCACCACATTTATTATTTATCAAGCGGCCCGCTCGGGTCGCGCCAATCCGCGCAGCATTCTTTCAATCAGCCAGAAACCGCCATCATATGAATCTTACCGAACTCAAGTCGAAACCCGCCTCAGACATCATCAACCTCGCCGAATCCATGAATCTGGAAGGCGCGGCACGTTCCCGCAAACAGGACGTGATCTTCGCCATCCTCAAGGCGCACGCGCGCAGCGGCGAAGACATTTACGGTGACGGTGTACTGGAAATATTGCAGGATGGCTTTGGCTTCCTGCGCTCCGCGGACAGTTCCTATCTCGCCGGTCCCGATGACATCTACGTCTCGCCCAGCCAGATCCGCCGCTTCAATCTGCGCACCGGCGATACGGTGTCCGGCAAGATCCGGCCACCCAAGGAAGGCGAGCGCTATTTCGCGCTACTCAAGGTCAACGAGATCAACTTCGAAGCGCCCGAGAACGCCAAGAACAAAGTATTGTTTGAAAACCTGACACCGCTGTTCGCCAAACAGCGCATGAAGATGGAAATCGGCAACGGCAGCACGGAGGACATCACCGCGCGCATCATCGACCTGGTGGCGCCCATCGGCCGCGGCCAGCGCGGATTGGTGGTCTCGCCGCCCAAGGCCGGCAAAACCATGATGCTGCAGAACATCGCGCAAAGCATCGTCGCCAACCATCCCGACTGTTATCTGATTGTCCTGCTGATCGACGAACGTCCCGAGGAAGTCACCGAGATGGCGCGCTCTGTGAAGGGTGAAGTGGTGTCATCGACCTTCGACGAACCGGCCAGCCGCCACGTGCAGGTCGCCGAGATGGTGATCGAAAAGGCCAAGCGCCTGGTCGAACACAAGCGCGACGTGGTGATCCTGCTCGACTCCATAACCCGCTTGGCGCGCGCCTATAACACCGTGGTGCCGTCGTCTGGCAAGGTG
>JBGPWJ010000176.1:0-5679 GCA_041492115.1 Gammaproteobacteria bacterium | reverse complement strand
CAGGTAGGTGCTGCGGGTGGCCATGCGGCCGCGCGGGGTGCGCATCAGATAGCCTTGCTGAATCAGATACGGCTCCAGCACGTCTTCGATGGTGCCGCGCTCCTCGCCAATGGCCGCCGCCAGACTGTCCACGCCCACCGGGCCACCGGAAAATTTGTCGATCAGGGTGCGCAGCAGCTTGCGGTCCATGGGATCGAAGCCATTGCCGTCCACACTCAGCATGCGCAGCGCGGCGTCCGCCACTGCAGCAGTGACATGGCCACCGGCCTTGACCTCGGCGTAGTCGCGCACCCGGCGCAGCAGGCGATTGACGATGCGCGGCGTGCCGCGCGCACGGCGGGCGATTTCGGCTGCACCGCTTTCGTCCAGGTGCACATTGAGAATCTGCGCCGAGCGCCGCACGATGGTGGTGAGATCGGCCGCGTCGTAGAACTCCAGACGCTGCACGATGCCGAAGCGATCCCGTAAGGGTGATGTCAGCAGGCCGGCCCGGGTGGTTGCGCCCACCAGGGTGAACGGCGGCAGATCGAGTTTGATGGAGCGTGCCGCCGGGCCTTCGCCGATCATGATATCGAGTTGATAGTCCTCCATGGCCGGATACAGCACCTCTTCCACCACCGGGCTGAGACGGTGTATCTCATCCACGAACAGTACGTCGTGCGGCTCAAGGTTGGTCAACAGCGCCGCGAGATCGCCGGCGCGCTCCAGCACCGGACCGGAGGTATGGCGCAGTTTCACGCCCATTTCGTTGGCGATGATGTGCGCCAGCGTGGTCTTGCCCAGTCCCGGCGGGCCGAAGATCAGCACATGATCGAGCGCCTCGCTGCGCGCGCGCGCCGCCTGGATGAAGATTTCCAACTGCTCGCAGACCGGGCGCTGGCCGATATAATCGCTGAAGCAGCGTGGCCGGATGGCGCGATCCAAGGCCTCGTCTTCAGGACTGGCGGCGGGGGTGATGAGGCGGTCGGTTTCGATCATGGCAGGTTCCGGATGGTGGCCTCACTCTACACCATGCGCCTGCGCCGGGGCAAAAGCCCGGGGCGTGATCGGGAACACACTCGCCGCGCGTCAATCTGCTAGAATTTCGCGTCGAACCAAGAGAGGCACGATGCACTACAAACACGACTGGCTGATGAAGGTATTGGGCGTCTGGCTGGGCCTTTGCACTGCGCTGGCGCATGCTGACCCTGCCACCTGGCTGCTGGTGGAGGCCGATACCCGCACCCTGACCGTGCTGCAGGGCAAGACCGTGGTCGACAAGTTCGATTATGTCGCGCTGGGTCGCGGCGGCACCACGAACAAGCGTCAGCGCGGCGACGACAGCACCCCGCTGGGCGAATTTCATATCGCTTGGATCAACTGGAAGAGTCCGTTCCACATCTTCTTCGGGCTGGATTTCCCCACCGTGGAACTGGCCGACCAGGCCTACCGGGAAAAACGCATCGACCGCGATACCTACTACAGCATCCTCGACGCCCTGCGGGAGCGGCGCCTGCCGCCCCAGAACACCTCGATGGGCGGCCGCATCGGCATCCACGGCCTGGGACACGGCAATCTGCAAATTCACCGCGACTTCAACTGGACCAAAGGTTGCGTGGCGCTTACCAATCCGGAGATCGAGCGCTTGGCGCGCTGGGTACAGGTCGGCACGCGCGTGGTGATCCGCTGATTACCCGTCAATCCGTTTAAATCAGTTCTATTGTCCTGCCAAGGACATGCTATAGTACGCGCCAATCTGAATGACTACCGTGATTGACCGTCATCTTGGCGTTATCGCCTGAGGCCGGCGCCAAGGTCGCCATACAGACAAAGCTATGCAATCCCGTCGTTTTGTACTATTGTTTTCTTTGTCCAACCTTAAATTTAAGGAGATGCACCGATGTACAAGAATCTGGTAACCGTCGCGAAGGTTTCCGCCATCGCTCTGTCGTTAGCCCTGGCTTCCGGCTGTGCAACCGTCAAGAAAGAAGATCTGGACGCTGTCCGTGCCACCGCAGATGCAGCCAAAGCTGCCGCTGCTCAGGCTCAGTCCACTGCCGATGCCGCCAAGGCCTCTGCTGACCAAGCCAACACCTGCTGCACCCAGACCAACGAGAAGATTGATCGCATGTTCAAGAAGTCGATGAACAAGTAATCGATTCGGAATCGTAGTCGAGAAAAACCCCGCGTTCGCAAGAACGCGGGGTTTTTTATTGCCTGCCGCACGCCGCCGCGGCAGTGCGTACGGTCAGCGCGGCCTTTCGCTCGCAGTAACCAATGACGTCTCCGGGCCGGGTTTCTCAGCGCCGGCTTGAACGGCTGAACTGTGCGCCGGCGGCAACGACGGCTTGAACGACGGCTTGCTCGAAATCAGCACCGGAATACCCAGGGGCTGCGCGGCCGCCTGCTGTGCCACATCCCAGTCCACCGAATAGGCGCGATCGCGCGTCGCCGCCACCACCGCTTCCACCAACGGCGTGCGGTTGTTGCGATAGCGGGCCTGGTCTTCGTCCAGCGGCGGATGCGTCTCCAGGTACAACTGACCGGCATGCCGACCGACCTTGTACGGCATATTGACGATACGCACCGGCGTGCCGACCGGCACGATCTTGAACAGCGCCGCGATGTCGTCCGGGTACAGGCGCATGCAGCCGTGCGTGACGCGCATGCCCAGGCCGTTGGGGTTGTTGGTGCCGTGGATCAGGTAGCCTTTGATGCCCAGATGCATGGCGAAGCGACCCAGCGGATTGTCCGGGCCCGGCGGCACCACCTTGGGCAGGTAATCGCCTTTCGCGGCATGCTCGGCCAGGATCGTGTCCGGCACGGTCCAACTTGGGTTGGCATCCTTGGCCACCACGCGGGTCACACCGACCGGCGTCTTCCAATCCATGCGGCCGACGCTCACCGGGTAGGTGATCACCACCGGCTGCTCACCCCGTTTGGGTTTGGGATAGTAGTAGAGGCGCATTTCCGGAACATTAAGCACGATGCCTTCACGCGGCACTGGCGGCAGAATGAAACGGGTCGGCAGAACTACCACGGTGCCGTCACCCGGCATCCAGGGATCGACGCCCGGATTGGCGAGCTCGATTTCCTCGTAGCCCAGATTATTGCGCCGCGCCAAGTCGAGCAGCGTGTCTTCGTGTACCGCCTCGACGCTGCGCACCTCGCCGATAAGATCCTCGCCCGGCGCGGGCAAGGGAAAAGTCTGCGCCGACAGCGGGGCGCTGGCGCACAGCATGAGCATCAGGACAGCGTGGAAGACGCTGGTGATAGCGGGGGTGGTGGGCAATCTGTTCATCATCTCGTGTTTCACATTACTGCGTTGAAAAATCGTTGGTCGGTTGCAGAGCCTGTCGCCGCAACCCGTCCTACGTCTGTTTGCTCGCCGTTTATAGCGGCCGTTGGCTTCACATCTTCACCGCCGCCTGTAAAGCGCGGCGTATGATCTCCTCACTGGGCAGGTCAGCGCAATCCACCGCGCGCACCAGCCGCGATGCCTCCGGCGGTTTGTAGCCCAGCGACACCAGGGCGCTGACCGCATCCTCCACCGGGTTGTCCGGCGCCGGTTGGCCCGCCGCACGTCCCACCGCACCGCCCGCCAGGCCGGTGAAACCCTCCAGCCGATCGCGCATCTCGATGATGAGCCGCTCGGCAGTCTTTTTGCCGATGCCCGGTAGCCGCGTCAGTGTCACCGTGTCCTGGTTCTGCACACAGCGCGCGAAACCATCGGCGCTGATACCGGACAGGATCGCCAAGGCCAGTTTTGCGCCTACCCCGCTGACCTTGATCAGGCTGCGGAACAGCGCGCGCTCCGCGCCCGTGGCAAATCCGCACAGCAGATGCGCATCCTCGCGCACCAGCAGATGGGTGAACAGCGTTACCTCGCCACCCTCGGCCGGCAGTTCGTAAAAGGTCGACATCGGCACCTCGACCTCGTATCCCACGCCGTGTACATCCAGCAGCAGATGCGGCGGCTGCTTGTGCAGCAGCGTCCCGCGCAGCCGGCCGATCATCGCATCCGCCCGGCGCGCGCACGCCGCGCCGTGGGAACCAGCGCCAGGGTCTGATTGGTGTGGCCATGACACAAGGCCACCGCCAAGGCGTCGGCAGCATCGGCCTGTGGATCGCCGGCCAGTTTCAATAACACTTTGACCATGTGCTGGACCTGAAATTTCGTCGCGCCGCCCTTGCCGACCACAGCCTGCTTGACTTGGCGCGGGCTGTATTCAGCCACTTTCAGGTCACGCAGCACGCCGGCGCAGATCGCCGCGCCGCGCGCCTGGCCGAGCTTCAGCGCGGAATCGGCATTGCGGTGCATAAATACCGCTTCGATGGCCATCTCATCGGGCTGGTGGATTGTCATGATTTCGGTGAGTTCGACGAAGATCAGCCGCAGACGCTCCGGCAGCGGCCCGGCGGGCAGGCGCAGGCAACCGCTGGTCACGTAGCTGTTGCGCGGCCCATCCACGTCGATGATGCCGTAACCGGTGATCAGCGAGCCGGGATCTATGCCGAGGATGCGGGTCACTGAATGAGACTGCACAAGCTCATGCCAGCTGCTCCATGATCTCGTCGGAGATATCCGCATTGGAATAGACGTTCTGCACGTCATCGAGGTCTTCAAGCATGTCGAGCAGTTTGACCATCTTCGGCGCCGTCTCCGCATCCAACTCAGTCGCTGTGGAGGCGCGCATCGTGACCTCGGCGGTTTCCGGCGCGAGGCCGGCATCCAGCAGCGCCTGCTTCACGGTCTCGAAATCATCTGCTCCGGTCAGCACTTCGATGAAACCATCGTCAGCGCTGACGATGTCCCGCGCGCCTGCTTCCAGCGCCACTTCCATGATACGGTCTTCGTCGCTGCCCGTGGGATAATTCAGCACGCCGGCCTTGGTGAACAGATACGCGACCGAACCGTCGGTGCCGAGATTGCCGCCGCACTTGGTGAAGGCGTGACGCACGTCGCCGACGGTGCGGTTGCGGTTATCGGTCATGCATTCGACCAGCACCGCCACGCCGCCCGGGCCATAGCCCTCATAACGCACCTCTTCGACATTGGCGCCATCCTGCGCGCCCGAGCCACGCTTGATGGCGCGCTCCACGGTATCGCGGGTCATGTTGTTGATCAGTGCCTTATCGATGGCGGCGCGCAGACGCGGGTTGGATGCCGCGTCGGGGCCGCCCATGCGCGAGGCCACAGTGATCTCGCGGATCAGTTTGGTGAAGATCTTGCCGCGTTTGGCATCCTGCGAATTCTTGCGATGCTGGATATTCGCCCATTTGCTATGACCTGCCATACCTGCCTCATCAGGAATCGGAATGGCGGCTAGTTTAGCATTGCGCCCAGGTCTGATGTAGCGCGTGCTACGGATTATGGGTGTCAAACCGGCCATTGCGCAGAAACAGGCACACCTGCCGCGCCACTGTGGCGGAGAACAATAGGCTGCTGTGACTGCTGGGAAGGGTGAAGGACGCAGCGCCGGGTATGCCCTGGGTTTCGGCCATCACGACTGTGCCGTCGTTCGGTTGCGGCAAATCACCCACCAGCAGGCCCAGGCCCACCGGATTGGTGCCGGCGATCACACCGAGGTCATGCCCGCCATGCCAGCGCGGACCATCGCCAAGCAGCGCCTTATCGAGACTACGTCCGAGCAGCCGCCGGCCCCAGGCATGGCGCGCCAGATTGCGTGCCGTGGCACT
>JBGPWJ010000049.1:0-12708 GCA_041492115.1 Gammaproteobacteria bacterium | reverse complement strand
GATTTCATCGCGCCCAAGGACAGCGGAATCAAGGATTACATCGGCGCCTTTGCCTGCACCACCGGCATCGGCATCGACGCGCACGTCAAACGCTTCGAACAGGATCACGATGATTACCAGGCCATCATGCTCAAAGCCATGGCCGACCGTCTCACCGAAGCCTTCGCCGAACGTCTGCACGAACGCGTGCGCAAGGAATTCTGGGGTTATGCCAAAGACGAACAACTCGGCAGCGACGCGCTGATCCACGAAGAATACGCCGGTATCCGTCCCGCACCCGGTTATCCCGCCTGCCCGGAACACACCGAGAAGGCGCTGCTCTGGCAGCTCATCGAACCGGAAAAAAATGCCGGCATCCAGATCACCGATTCCTTCGCCATGTGGCCCGCCGCCGCGGTGAGCGGCTGGTACTTCGCTCACCCCGAGTCGAAATATTTCGGCGTCGGCAAGATCAACAAGGATCAGGTCGAAGATTATGCCCGGCGCAAAGACCTGCGGCTGGTGGAGGCGGAACGCTGGTTGGCACCGGTGTTGGGTTATGATGCGGATGAATGACAGGTAATATATGCATAAATGTAGCCTGGGTTTCGCTACGCTCAACCCAGGCTACATACTTGGAAATAGACTTCGCACAGATCACAGTAAAGGAATTACAAAGCGAGCGATTCAGGAATGATGACGGATCAAGTACAGCAACCCCTTGATCCTCCCAAGAGACAACTCAATGCAATTGATTCGAATTCACTATTTGGACGCGTCGGCAATCGTAAAATTGTTCCTTACAGAGAGAGGCAGTGAAGTATTGCGCTCTTACTTTTCCAAAGAGTCCAACTTCTACGCTACGTCTCTGTGTTTTTCTGAAGCTCTTGGCATACTAAAGCGCGAGTATCGAAAGAACATAACCGACGAACATTATCTTAGAGCATGCGATGAACTGTTAGCGTATGTGGCTCACGGTAATATCGAGTTGGAAGATGTAGAGATTAAAGACAGAACTGTATTTAACAACGTTGAGAACCTCGTGCGAACATACAAAATTGACGTCTCAGACGCATTCCAAATCGTTTCAATAAAAAAGAACTACTTTTCGAAGTTCAACAACGACTCAAAGCCAATCCTCATCACTGCGGACGGACCGCTTGCAGACGCGGCCCGTAAAGAAAAACTTAGAGTTTGGAACTGTCTTAATGAACCTGAACCAACTAACATACAGCAGGCAATTTAAGTTATGCGTAACAGAACTCTAATCAGTTGCTGCCTTTTTCTTGCTTCGGGCGCTGCGCTCGCTGGCGACGCCTCCTTAGGCCGTTACTGGCTGGGCGGTGGCGTTGGTTCTGTTGAATGTCCGAATTTTGTGGCGAGTATGGAACGTGCCAAGAAACATGGATTGGGCTCCATCGGATATGTCAATGAAACGCAAGGCTACATCATGTTTATTTCTGGTTTTCAAACAGCATATAACCTTCAAACACCGAATACATGTGACATCTTCAGCTCTTTAAGTACAGATCAACTTTTGGCATGGTCAGAAAATTACTGCCGTAGCAAGCCTCTTGAAAAATTCGGGTTGGCTGTAGTGGCACTTGCGAAAGAGGTGCATCCAAAACGCGCTCAGTCATGCAAGTAAACGATACGCATGATCGGGTACGAACCGTACTTATATAATGGGTAGCCTGGGTTGAACGAAGTGAAACCCGGGTTTCGCTATCGCTCAATCCAGGCTACATCCTGTAGGCTGGAAAATACCCCCTGCGCTTATTGCAGCAGGCTTCGCAACATCCACGCCGTCTTCTCATGCAACTGCATGCGCTGAGTGAGCAGATCGGCGCTGGCTTCATCGTGGGCCTTGTCGACGATCGGAAAAACTTTGCGCGCCGTCCGCACAACAGTCTCCTGATCGCCCACGAGTTGACGCACCATCTCCATCGCTTCGGGCGCACCGGTGGACTCTTTGATGCTGGTGAGTTTGCCGAACTGGGCGTAGCTGCCAGGCGCCTGCACATCCAAAGCACGGATGCGTTCGGCAATCAAATCCACGGCCAGTGCCAGCTCGGTGTATTGCGCCTCGAACATCAAGTGGAGGGTGTTGAACATCGGGCCGGTGACGTTCCAGTGGAAGCTGTGGGTCTTGAGGTAGAGCGTGTAGGTGTCCGCCAACAGGCGTGACAGACCGTCGGCGATGGCCTTGCGGTCTTTGTTGCTGATTCCGATATCGATTGCTGTGCTTTTCTTACTCATGACGATCTCCTGGTGAAAGTAGCAACGGCGAGTGCATGATCGGTGAAAATCGCCGTTGGGTACAATGAATAATAGCTAATCCTTGCATAGATGTGTGCTATGGATATTTTACGCCGGTATCCTGTCCTGAACTTCTTGTCGGATGCTGGAACGCGGTACACTGTCTGCTGATCAACCGCAGTCTGCCGCCCATGAGGTGACCATGACGCTGACCGAACTACGCTACATCGTCGCGCTGGAGCGCGAACGTCATTTCGGCCGCGCGGCCGAGGCCTGTTTTGTCAGCCAGCCCACGCTCAGTGTCGCCGTGCGTAAACTGGAAGACGAACTTGGCGTCGCGATCTTCGAGCGCACCGGCAGCGATCTGACGGTCACACCCATCGGCGAGCGTATCGTCGCGCAGGCACAGCAGGCACTGCGGGAAGCCGAGGCCGTCAAGGATGTCGCCAAGGCCGGCCAGGATCAGCTCAGCGGTCCGCTGCGCATCGGCGCCATCTACACCATCGGTCCTTATATCTTTCCGCCGCTGATTCCGCTGCTGCACAGGCACGCGCCGAACATGCCGCTGGTGATCGAGGAAAACTTCACCGCGGTATTGACCGGCAAACTGAAACGCGGTGAGCTGGACGTCATCATCATCTCGTTGCCGTTCGCAGAACCGGGCATCGTCACCCTGCCTTTGTACCGCGAACCGTTCGTGGTGCTGCTGCCGGCAGCGCATCCGCTCACCGCACGCGAGACGCTGCGTGCCGGCGACCTGGCGGATGAAGCGATGTTATTGCTGGGCGCCGGTCATTGCTTCCGCGATCAGGTTATCGATGCCTGCCCGGACTGCGCGCCGAACCGTCATCGTTCCGCGGACAGCAATCATGTCGTCGAGGGCGGTTCACTGGAAACCATCCGTCACATGGTCGCCTCGGGCATGGGCATCACCGTGCTGCCCTGCACGGCCGCGGGTGCGGACCGCTACGCGCGCCGCCTGTTGGCGATCCGCCGCTTCGCCGGCAAGACGCCACACCGTGACGTGGCGCTGGCTTGGCGCGTGAGTTTCCCGCGGCCGCAGGTGATCGATGTGCTGCGCGAAGCGGTAGCGGACTGCAATCTGACCTGCACGGAAAATATTCCCCGCGCGACGCGCAAATCGGTCGCCAAGCGCAGCTGATAGGAATCGCAGCCAGGGAAGCCGACGCCGCCACTCCCTCACGCCGCCTGCATGCCCGGCACTTCACTGCGCGCTCGACGACCGACCTTCAGCGTCACTAGTTCCTCGGCGCTGCTGGGGTGTATGGCGATGGTGCTGTCGAAATCTGCCTTGGTGGCGCCCATGCGCACGGCCACGGCAAATCCCTGCAGCATCTCATCGACACCCGTGCCGATCAGATGGATGCCGACCACGCGCTGCGCCGCGCCGGCACACACCAGTTTCATCGCCGTGCGCGGGCCTGCGCTGCTCAGGACATAACGCAATGGCGTGAATTGCGTTTCATAGACGGTCACCGTGTCGCCGTAAGTCGCGAGTGCCTGCGACTCGGTGAGACCGATAGCACCGATGGGTGGGTGGGTAAACACCACGCTCGGCACGTTGTCGTAATCGATCTTACGGTCGGGCCGGTTGTCGAACAAGCGTTCCGCCAGCGCCCGACCCGCGGCCACGGCCACCGGCGTCAACGGCTTGCGGCCGGTGACATCGCCCACTGCGTAGATGCCGGGTACAACAGTATTCTGGTAGTCATCGACCGCGATCGTGCCATCCGCTTGCGTGTGCAGGCCGGCGGCGGCGAGTAGCAGGTGAGCGGTGTTGGGCGCGCGACCCACGGCCCAGATCACGGCATCGAAACCGTCCAGAGCTGATCCCGCGTTGGTCTGCACGGCGATGCCGTTGTGGGTTTCGTGCAAAGCCGTTACTGACTTGTTCAGTTCCAGCGTGATGCCCTGGCGCTGCATTTCATCTTCCAGCGTTGCCGAGATAAGCGGATCGAAGTGATGCAGCAGACGCGATTCGCGGGCGAACAGCGTCACCTCGGAACCCAAGGCCCGCAGCACACCGCTCAGTTCCACGCCGATGTAACCAGCGCCGATTACCGCGATACGGCGCGGTTGCGTCCGCAGTTGAAAGAAGCCGTCGGAACTGATGCCGAGCGCCGCGCCGGGGACGTTGGGAACAATCGGCCGGCCGCCTGTGGCGATCACGATGTGTTCGGCGCTGTAAATAACGTCATCGACGGCGACCGTGCTCGCGCCGGTGAAGCGCGCCCGCCCATGTATCCAGGTGATATCCCGGTTGTCGAGATGCGTGCTCCAGTAGCTGTTGAGCTGGGCGATGTAGCGGTCGCGACGCTGCACCAGAGACGGCCAGTCGAGGCCGTGACTGCTGAGCGGCAAACCATAGTGCGGCGCCTCCTGTACGGCATGTGCAAGATCGGCGGCATACCACATCAGTTTCTTGGGCACACAACCGGCGTTGACGCAGGTGCCGCCCAACGGCCCGGGATCGATGACCGCGACCCGGCGGCCGAACTGCGCGGCTTTTTCCGCTACCGCCAGTCCACCGCTGCCGGCACCGATCACAAGTACGTCGAAGTGCGTTGTCATGGTCTCTCCTTAAGTTCGACTGATCGGTTTGCCTAGGCCGCGATGCGCTCGCGCGCGGCCAGCCAGATCGGCAAGTCCTCCGAGCCGCCGATGCGCGTTCCACCGATGAATATCTGTGGTACCGTTGCGGCGCCGGTGACGGCACGCACGGAACGGATGGTCACTTCACGTCCGAGCACGATTTCCTCGTAGGCGATGCCGTGTTCACCCAACAGGCTCTTGGCGCGCGCGCAGAACGGGCAGCCCGGCTTGGTGAACAGCGTGACGTCCAGCGGCTTTACCGCGTTCGGGCTGATGTAGGCGAGCATCGTGTCGGCATCGGACACCTTGTAGGGATCGCCCGGCACATCCTTTTCGATGAACATTTTGTCGATCACGCCGTCTTTGACGAGCATGGCATAGCGCCAGGAACGCTTGCCGAAACCGAGCGATTCCTTGTCGACCAGCATGTGCATCGCCGCGGTAAACTCGCCATTGCCATCGGGGATGAACCGGATGTGTTCGGCGCGCTGGTCCTTTTGCCATTCGTTCATCACGAAGGCGTCATTGACCGAGATGCAGAGGATGTCATCAACGCCGTGCGCCTTGAACACCGGCGCCAGTTCGTTGTAGCGCGGTACGTGCGCCGAGGAGCAGGTGGGTGTGAAAGCGCCGGGCAAGGCGAACACCACGACGGTCCTGCCGTTGAACAACTGCGCGCTGGTGACGTCCACCCAATCACTGTCGTGGCGGGTCTTGAACGTCACGGCGGGGATGCGCTGGCCTTCGGAATTCTTGAACATGATGGGTCTCCTGTGGGTGGCTGTTGATCATCCCGGAGCGGTCGGTCCGAACCATGCCGCTGCGGAGTTGTTACAGCTTAGGGAGATGCTCAAGGGATGGGAAATTGATTGTGCCGATAGCGCCGATAGTCAGCGGCTAATTGCGAGTCGGTGACATGGGAGAGAAGGCTGACATCAGCCTATTGAGGATTTCACGTCATCATGTGACACCGGTCACGGCCGTGGCTGTGGACGCGGACGTGGCGGCGGCATGTACCATCTCGGCGCATACCAGGGGTCGTACCAGAAGGGATCGTAGTAATAGGGATACGCCGGGGGTGAGGGTTTTGCCCAGAGATAATAGCTGTCGACATCGACCACGGGATAGCGGTACGGGTAATCGCCGACGGGGCGGGTGATGGATTCTGCCAGTACGCCCGTGACAGTCATCTCACGGTGCTTCGCGTAGGTGACCGGGTCGAGGAAGCCGGGGATGCGGGCAATAAAACGCCCGCCACTGTTATCACTGTCGCTCGGTTGGCCGCCGCTGGCGAGGGGTCGGTCGACCAGTTCTATCCAGGTATCCTGCTTGCGATTCTCGACACGCGCGATGACACCGCCCCAGCGCACCCGTCTGCCGATTAATTCCGCCTTGGCAGCGCGCGCGCTTTGTACGTCCGGCGCACCGGCTATCGGTTCACGGATGGCAACAGGAACTTGGCTCGCACACGCCGTGAGCAACGCAAGCAGCAACAGAACAAGAAACGGTTTCACGCCAGGACACTCCGCGCTCGTCTACCTTAGGCTATAATATAGCGAGCCGGTTCAATCCGTACGCCAGGCGCGCGGCGGACTGTCATACCAAGTCCGCCGCCACCCTCACAAACACAGCGTCGCGCGCCCTGGCGCGAGTTACCGCCAGCGATCACTCAACCTTGAGCAGCTCCACTTCGAACAACAGGACGGCATTGGGGCCGATCACGCCGCCGGCACCCTGTTCGCCATAGGCGAGACTGGCCGGGATGAACAGCTTCCACTTGGCGCCTTCCTTCATGAGCTGCAGGGCCTCGGTCCAACCGGGTATAACGCCGGTGACCGGGAAACTGGCGGGTGTGCCGCGTGAATAACTGCTGTCGAATTCCTTGCCATCCAGCAGGGTGCCGCGGTAATTCACACTCACCTTATCTGTGGCCTTCGGAATCTTGCCGGTGCCTGCCTTGATCACCTGATATTGCAGACCGCTGGGCAGTGTTTTCACGCCGGCCACGGTCTTGTTCTTGGCCAGAAACGCCTCGCCTTCCGTCTTGTTCTTGGCACCGAGCGACTTCATCTTTTCCTGCTGCTGCGCCATCATCTTGGTGCGCAGGTCCCCCATGGTCTTATCCATGTCGGCCGGAGACAGCATCGGCTTGGCGCCGGACAGTGCATCCTTGATGCCCTTGGAGAGTTTGTCGGCATCGACATCCACGCCCTGGTTTTTCAGATTGCTGCCCATGCCAAAGCCGATGCTGTAGCTGATCTTGTCCTTGTCGGTTTTGGACGCCGCGTCATCCGCGTAGACTTGGCCCACGGCAAACACCGTGCTCAACACCACCAACGATACGACTTTCATAGCGACTCCTTGTTCGATAGAGAGAATGGCGCAACCCTGTGGGGCTGTGCCGGCATGCCTCGCGCAGTAACCACGGGGCGGTCTTGGCAATTGCGTAGCGGCGATCCGGATAGCTCTGCGCAGACCCGGTGCATTTTAGCAGCGCTATGGGATCATTTAACAGTAATTTGCAATTGTGCTCACCCACGCCGGGGCCCTGTGTTGTATTGCGATCTCGCCGTACCAGATCACCTGAGCACGCGAGTGTGTGCCTGCGGTCGCGGCGGCAACCTGTAATGCAAACGGCGGCTATTTTGGGACGCCGTTGTCGTAGCTTGCGCTGTGCTGCTACGCCATTACGGCGAAGCGCTGTTCCAGATAGTGGATGATCTGTGTGGACTCATACAGCCAGCGCACCTGGCCGTCGGTTTCGTGAATGCGCAGACAGGGCGCCTTGATCTGGCCGCCGCCACTGAGCAACTGTTCGCGATAGATCGGCACGCGGCGCGCATCGCGGGTTTCGATGTTCAAGCCTAGGCGCTTCATCGCAAAGCGCACCTTGACGCAGAACGGGCAGGCCTGGAACTGGTAGAGCGCCAAATCGTGGGTCTGCCGATCCAACGCGGCCTGTGCCTCGGCACTGCGCTGCGGAAAGCTTGGACTGAACAGCAGTTCGCCCAGCAGGATCACACGGCCCAGCAACCAACGGATAATATTCACGGAACTCTCCAGATTCTCAGCAAAGTGGCATTATAGCTGCGTACCGCCTTGCGCAACAGGCCGCCGGGGCCCTCCGCTCAACAGACTATCTCAACCCTATTGCCTGGCTTATGATGCGCAGTCCGGCGCCTGTGCTGTGAGTAATGCGGGAGATTGATCGATGCGGATCTGGGTTGATGCCGACGCCTGTCCGGTGGTCATCAAGGAAATTCTGTATCGCGCCGCCGAACGGCTGCGGGTTTCACTGACGTTGGTCGCCAATCAAGCACTGCGCGCGCCGCCCTCACCCTTTATCAAGACGATACAGGTCGGCGCCGGTTTCGATGTCGCGGATAATCTGATCGTGCAACAACTACAGCCCGGCGATCTGGTCATCACGGCGGATATTCCGCTCGCCGCCGAGGCGATCGCCAAGGGCGGTCATGCGCTCAATCCGCGCGGCGAATTGTATACGCCCGATACCATCAAGGAGCGCTTGACCCTGCGCAACTTCATGGATGAACTGCGCGGCAGCGGCGTGCAGACCGACGGCCCGGCCACGCTCAGCCAGCGCGATCGCCAGGCCTTCGCCAACAGACTTGATCAGTTTCTGTTACGGCAATCGCCGCAGAGGCCCTAGAGGATGGCCGCCAACAGCGTCCATCTGCTGTGATTTTTGATGAATATCAATTACAGAAGCCGTGGCCTTGGCTAGGATGTGTCTAATCCTAATCACTGACCGAGGCTCCCCATGACACGGCATCACTCCGACCATTTTCACACTTTCAATCTGCTCAACATGGCGCTGGGCGCACTGGTGTTTGCCGTGGCCGTGTATCTTATGGTGACGGGCGAGTACGACAATCTGCTGCTGCGCCAACATGCCGAGGCGCTGCTGGGCAAGTTCGAAGTCGGCGCGCCGCTGTACGTGGTGTTGTTCTGGTACCTCGACCGTTTCTTCCGGCCCTTGTGGTTCAGCACGTCGGCGCAGATGCACTAAGCCGGTCGCCTTGAAAACCTGCCGCGCCGCGCCAGGAACATCGCCAGCAGCACACAAAGACACCGGCCATGTCACACAACATGGCCGGCCGGATCAGGAGAACAACAGGGACTGAGCGCTCACAACAACAGCAGTAGTAGCTGTAATCTTAAGCGGGAACTGGAGCCGTTCAGCGCTTGTGATGCACGCCGCTGAAGATGTGGGTGATGCCGGCGAGGTCGGTGATCAGCAGCAGTATGAACACCAACAGCACCAATTCCAGCCCATCGCCGCCGGCCGGCAGCGTATCAAGCTGCGTGGCGAGCTGCTGTGCCTCGGCATCGTTGAGGCTGGCGACGCGTGACTGCACCTCTGCCGGATCAACACCGCGCGCCTGCAAGCCCGCGCGCACGTCGGCACGTGCCAGTAGATTCTGCAGCCGGTCGCGATTGTGCCGGGCATTCTGCTGGGCCAGCGCGGCCTGTGTGCTGACCAGGCCGGCCTGGGCGGCGGGAATGGTGATGCCGGTAACGCCAAGGCACATGATCAACAGGAGACTGACGCTACGAAATGACTGTGACAGCAGGTGCATGTGAATGTCCTCCAAGCAGGGGAATGAAAATCGGCGTAATGATAGACAATATTACCGCAATAACACAGACCGCGTGGGTGCGTTAACGAAATCTTTGACGGTCATGCCCGGTGATCTGGCCAGACTACGGGCTTTATTACCTGTCTGCTGGTAGCCCGCGCAGATATTGGGTCACATTCAGCGCTGTGAAACACTATTTTTTGGCGCGCGATTCGCAATCTATTTTCGACGAGTATCTATATCGAGGATGTCATTTGCATCTGGATTGATAGATGTCAGGTTACGGCCCAACACTGGACGCTCGGTGGGTCATTGAATTGTTCTCGTGAGATCAGGGCCTGGGTGTGATCTGTCATTTCTGGATATCGCAAGAATCGGGTGGAAAATCCAACTTGTGCTGGCCAGAATGCACGCAGACATCACGCAGAGAACTCAAAGATGTATTCTGACAACACAATCCGACTATTTGTACTTGCTGCCATTTGGGCTGGCTCGGTGCTCTTCATGCGTATCGAGCGGAACACCTTGGTTGGCATTGCCATGGTATTGTTGGTCACGGCGCTCGCTAACGGCTTGGTGGAGGTGAGGGCCGAACAGAAGGGCGAAGGAACCTGACTCATGTTGAAGGTAGAAGAACGGACAAATGCTTATGACAAGGTCGCCGAAGCTATCCGTTTTGTGCGTAGCCATTCCATGGAGCAGCCTTCACTCGCTGACATCGCAAGACATGTGGGGGTCAGCCCGTACCACCTGCAACGAGTGTTCAGCGAATGGGCGGGCATTTCGCCGAAACGCTTCTTGCAGTTCCTTACAATAGAGAATGCCAAACGGCTCCTGCGCGCGTCGCGCGATGTCTTGACGGCCAGCATTGAATCGGGGCTGTCTGGACCCGGGCGGCTGCACGATCTGATGGTGGTCTGCGAGGCGCTTACACCGGGAGAAGTCGGGTCATTGGGTGAGGGATTGCTCATTCGCTTCGGGTTCGCTGCCACTCCGTTCGGCGAAATCATCGTGGGCACGACGTCGCGAGGTATTTGCCATCTGCGGTTCGTGGAACATGGGATGGCGAACGTAGCGGAAGAGGACCTGATCGCCGAGTGGCCGAAGGCGAGCTTCGAGAGAGACGACGAATCTGCGCAGAATCTGGCGGGAAGAATTTTTGATACATTGACAGAGCCCAAGCCACTGGGCGTGCTTCTCAGGGGCACCAACTTTCAAATCAAGGTCTGGGAAGCACTGATGCGTATTCCTTCCGGTTATGCTGTCTCGTACGGTGATCTGGCCGCTATGGTCGAAGTGCCGAAAGCTCAACGGGCCGTTGGAACGGCGCTCGCACGCAACAGCATCGCCATTCTGGTGCCGTGCCACCGTGTCATTCGCGAGGGGGGTGATATTGGGCAGTACCGCTGGGGAGCGGAAAGGAAGAGTGCCCTCCTGGCATGGGAACAGTCACAGCGGATCGCAATCAGGGAGAGGGAACAGCTTGAAACGTCCTGAATGGCAGTGCTGGTTCGGATTTTGATCAGGCGGCGCACGCCAATAGTAGACAATCGCAGGAACGAAAACACATGGTCCGTATATACCGTGCTCACGTCACGCCTGTCTACTGTGACTCAAGCAACACGGGATGATCGTGATGCGCGCCGGTCAGCGGCACAAAGACCACCGCGAGAATATCCTTCATGCTGAGCGTTCCATCGGAGGTCTTTTCGATAAGCATCAGTTGCTGCTCGGCATAGGGTGCGCCAACAGGTAGCACGAGGCGCGCGCCGGACTTGAGCTGATCTACCAGCGGTTGGGGAATATGCGGCGCGGCGGCCGTGACGATGATGCCGTCATAAGGTGCATGCGCAGCCCAGCCGTAATAACCGTCGCCGGCCTGTACCTCTATATTCATGTAGCTTAGTTGCTGCAAACGCGCAGCGGCCTGATCCGCCAGTGCGTCGATCGTTTCTGTGCTGTAGACCTTGCTCACCAACTGCGACAGCACGGCGGCTTGGTAGCCGGAGCCTGTCCCGATTTCGAGGATGATGTCGTTGGGTTGCGGATCGAGCAGATCCGTCATGAGCGCAACGATATACGGCTGGGAGACGGTCTGCCCATAACCAATCGATACCGGCATATTGGCGTAGGCCAGTTGGCGGACACCCGCCGGCATGAAAGCGTCGCGCGGCACCAAGCGCATTGCTGCCATGACCCGTGCACTGAGCGCATCCTTGCCGATGTAGCGACGCGTTGCCGCCACTTCCCATTCAATCTCACGGATCATCTCATCAACGTCAGCCATCGGCATACCGCACGCGGAAAAGACTGCTTCACGCCATTTTCGCAACAAGGTCACCCTCGCGCCGTGACGAATCGTTGCGCTTCTTATTACAAGCATAGTTGCACCGACTCGAAATGCCACCTGACAGATCATGCTCGCCTGACCTGCGGTGCAATCAATACTTGATGAGAGTGACTCTATTTGGATTTACGTAATTGATAACACTGCAGGGTGGATTAGGTGCGCAGCGCCGTAATCCACCGCGGCGAGATGGAAGCAGCTGCCGCCGCGGAAAATTCGCCTTGCAAGCCGCCTCACCTAGCGCAGCTTCAACGGGTCCTGCGGATCGACGCCGTCCATGAACGGACGTTTTCGGACGTTGTTGGTGACCTGATAGATCTTGCCGACCCAGTTGTTGATCACGGCTTCGGCGGTGTCGTGCCAGGTGTTGTCCAGCGAGCGCGCCGCCAGTTGTTCCGGAAATTCCGGTAATGCCTGACCCTTGCGGATAGCGAGTAGCAATCGCTCACGGTATTCGTCGAACACCGCCTGGGTCTGGCGCGTGAAGTAATACTCGGGGAAGGGCGGGTAATCGTCGCGCTGCCCGCGCGCGAAATTCTGCACCTCGCGTTTGTATTCCTTAAGTAGGCTTATAGTGTCGTATTCCGGATGGCCCTGGAAGAACACTAGGCGGAACTGATCCTCGCTGACGGCCAGATGCACGCCGGCTTCGGCGCTTTCGGCCAGAACATGCAAACCGGCTGCCTCGAACTGCGCGCGGCTGACATCGTTGAAGCGAGAGTGCGGCACATCGAAGCGCGTGTTGACGCCGGCCACCAGTGGGTGGCGCGCGGCGACGCGGTGCGAATAGACGCCCCAGCGTTTGCAGCCGAGCGGCTGGCGTTTCTGCCGGTAACGGAACTGCATGACGGCGTGTGTGGCCAGGCACGAGCACAGTGTCGAGGTCACGTTCTGGTAGGCCCAGTCGAT
>JBGPWJ010000058.1:0-11640 GCA_041492115.1 Gammaproteobacteria bacterium | reverse complement strand
CGCGTGGATCTGACGCAGCCAGGCGTTCTGCGAATCCCAGGAGTGATACATCGCCATCGGCCGCTGCGTGATGGCATTGAGCGGGTACTTGCGCAGGTCGGTCTGCTGCGATTCCAGCGGTTCGTAATAGAACGGCAGCGGATCGAAATAGGTATTGATGCGCTCGCGCAGATGTTCGGGCGGCTGCTTACCGTCCCACTTGCCCTGCGCGGCCAGACGGAATTTCTGCAGCACCTCGGAATAGAGATGGATCAGGATCGGTTCGGCATAACGCGTCAGGCGATGCCGCTGCGCCCATTCCAGATAGCCCTGGTTCCAGTTGCGCATGTACTGGTAGGAACGCGGCAGGTGATATTGAAAGACGCAGTTGTTCTTCTCGTACATCTCCCACTGCTTGGGATTGGGCTCGCCCTTCATGAACTTCTCGCCGCCCTTGCCGCGCCAACCGGCCAGGAAGCCGATGCCGGAACCGGGTTCGGTTTCGTAGTTGGTGATGAAGTCCGGGTAGTCGCGGTATTTGCGCGCGCCGTCTGGTTGCACGAAGACCGGCAGTTTCAGGCGCGTGCCGAGTTCGATCAGGACATCCTGGAACGGTTTGCACTGGCCGGTCGGTGGCACTACCGGGATGCGCACCGAATCCACCGGGCCTTCGAATTCGGAGATCGGCCGGTCGAGCATGGACATCACGTCGTGACGTTCCAGGTAGGTGGTGTCGGGCAACACGAGATCAGCGTAGGCGACCATCTCTGACTGGAAGGCGTCGCAGACAATCAGAAAAGGAATCTTGAATTCGCCGCTGTCGTCTTTGTCGTTGAGCATGTTACGGATCTCGACGGTGTTCATCGCCGAGTTCCAGGCCATGTTGGACATGAAGATCAGCAGCGTGTCGAGCTGGTACGGATCGCCGCGCCAGGCATTGGTGATGACGTTGTGCATAAGGCCGTGCACCGACAGCGGATACTCCCAGGAGAAGGCCTTGTCGATGCGCACCGGATTGTTGTGTTCATCGACGAACAGATCATCCGGGTCGGCGGGCCAGCCCAGCGCCATGCCGGCGAGCGGTGTATTCGGCTGCACGCCCTCCGGACCCTTCGGTGTCTTGGCGCAGGGCGGGATCGGGCGCGGGAACGGCGCCTTGTGACGGAAGCCGCCGGGGCGGTCGATGGTGCCGAGTATGGACATCAGAATGGACAGTGAGCGGATGGCGTGGAAACCATTGGAGTGCGCGGCCAAGCCGCGCATGGCATGGAACGCCACGGGGTTGCCGGTGACGGTTTCGTGTTCCTTGCCCCAGCAATCGGTCCAGGCGATCGGCAGTTCGATAGTCTGGTCGCGCGCGGTGACACCCATCTCATACGCGAGCCGGCGGATGGTGGCGGCGGCGATGCCGGTGATACCTTCGGCCCATTCGGGGGTGTAGTCCTTCACCCTTTCCACCAGCAACTGGAATGCGGGTTTGACGGGCGTGCCGTCGCTGAGTTTGAACTCGCCGAGCAGGAAGGGATCGGCGCCTTCGGTGTGTGTCACCACGGGTTTGTTGCTGAGGCGGTCCCACCAGAGCTTGTTCTGCGGATCGAAGCAGCCTTCTTCTTCCGGCACTTCGGTGCGCACGAACAGTCCGTCTTCGGTGCTGTGGGCATCGAGATTCACGAGCTGCGCGGCGTTGCTGTACTGCACGAGGAAGTCGCGGTCGTAGAGACCTTGCTGAACGATCTCGTGAATCAGCGCGAGCAGCAACGCACCGTCGGTGCCCGGCTTGATGGGTACCCACTCGTCGGCGATCGCCGAATAGCCCGTGCGCACCGGGTTGATGGAGATGAAGCGTCCGCCGTTGCGCTTGAACTTCGAGATCGCCATCTTCAACGGATTGGAGTGATGATCCTCGGCCGTGCCGATCATCACGAACAGTTTGGCGCGTTCCAGATCCGGTCCACCGAATTCCCAGAACGAACCGCCGATGGTGTAGATCATGCCGGCGGCCATGTTCACCGAGCAGAAGCCGCCGTGCGCGGCATAGTTGGGTGTGCCGAATTGTTTGGCGAACAGACCGGTGAGTGCCTGCATCTGATCGCGGCCGGTGAACAGCGCGAATTTTTTCGGATCGGTAGCGCGGATCTTGGCGAGACGTTCTTCCATGATGCGGAACGCTTCGTCCCAACTGATCTCGACAAATTCATTGCTGCCGCGCTCGGCGCCGGGCTTGCGCAGCAGCGGCTTGGTCAGTCGTGCCGGCGAGTACTGCTTCATGATGCCCGAAGCGCCTTTGGCGCAGATCACTCCTTTATTGAGCGGATGATCCGGGTTGCCCTGAATGTAACGTACTTCGCCATCGCGCACCGTGACGCGGATGCCGCAGCGGCAGGCGCACATATAACAGGTCGTGTTCTTGACCTCGATGCGGCTGTTCGGGAGGGGGGCGGTATTGGCGTAATCAGTCATAATTCAGAACGGTTCCAGGAATCCCGGCCACCCTACTTAAGTTGGCCCCCTCTGGCCAATCACGGTTACTGACTGACGTATAAGCCATTATGATTCACTAATATACTTACCTGATATAATATTGTTTATTATCATAATGTTAATATCAATCATGGTTTGGACTGTGTGCAAATAAGGTGGCCTTATGCACGCTTAAGATAAAACTACTTGGCAAGGCCGGGGCAGTTCTATACCGTTATGCGTCTTCGCATGCCCGGCCCGGTGTCCCTGCATCCCCGTAGCCTGCAACAACAATCAATTCGCGGTTCGTTGAGGAATGTAATGTCAAGATTAGTCAACCCCCACGGCGGCGGCCAGTTAAAGCCACTGCTGCTCGAAGGCGACGCTCTCGTTGCCGAGAAAAAACGCGCTGCCACATTGCCGCAGGTGCGTATCGCCTCGCGTGAAGTCGGTGATCTTATTATGCTCGGCATCGGTGGCTTCACGCCGCTGGATGGTTTCATGACCCGCGCCGACTGGCAAGGCGTCTGCGATGGCATGAAGATGGCGAACGGTCTGTTCTGGCCGATTCCTATAACGCTCTCCGCCGATGAAGTGACCGCGCAGGGCATCAACACCGGCGCCGAGATCGCACTGATCGACGACGAAACCGGCGAGACCATGGCGACCATGAAGGTCACCGAGAAGTACAAGATCGACAAGGCGCACGAGTGCATGATGGTCTACAAGACCACTGACCTCGAACACCCCGGTGTGCAGATGGTGATGGCTCAGGGCGAGATCAACCTTGCCGGTCCGGTGAAAGTCCTGTCGCAGGGCGAGTTCCCCACCAAGTATGCCGATACCTATATGACACCCGCGCAGACCCGCGCGCTGTTCGATTCCAAGAACTGGTCAACGGTTGCCGCCTTCCAGACTCGCAACCCGATGCATCGTTCGCACGAGTATCTCGCCAAAGTCGCTGTGGAAATCTGCGATGGCTTAATGATCCATTCGCTGCTTGGCAAGCTGAAGCCCGGCGATATCCCAGCTGAAGTCCGTTCCGAAGCCATTGCCGTCCTAATCGAAAAATACTTCGTCAAGGATACCGTTGTGCAGTCCGGCTATCCGCTGGACATGCGTTACGCCGGCCCGCGCGAAGCGCTGCTGCACGCCCTGTTCCGTCAGAACTACGGCTGCTCGCACCTGACCGTCGGCCGCGACCACGCCGGTGTCGGCGACTACTACGGTCCCTTCGACGCGCATCACATCTTCGACGAGATCCCGGCCGACGCGCTGGAGACCAAGGCCCTCAAGATCGATTGGACCTTCTGGTGCTACAAGTGCGGCGGCATGTGCTCGGCGCGCACCTGCCCGCACGAACCGGCCGACCGTCTGCTCGTGTCCGGTACCAAGCTGCGCAAGGCGCTGTCGGAAAACGCCGAAGTGGCGGCCGAATTCAGCCGTGCTGAAGTGCTCGCGGTTCTGCGCAAGTACTACGCCAGCTTGAAGGATGACGAAAAAGTTGAAGTGAAATTGAGCGGCCACTCCGCCAAGTAACCGGATTCCGCCGTGGCTTCGGCCACGGCGGTGACTACAGCAATAAAGTACTTTAGTTAAACCTTGGAGATATAACGATGCCTACTTTCGTCCGTACTGATAAGTGCGATGGCTGCAAAGGTCAGGACAAGACCGCTTGCATGTACATCTGCCCCCACGACCTGATGATGCTGGACAAAGACGGTTCCGCCACCGGCCACGCCATGAAGGCCTATAACCAGGAGCCCGAGCAGTGCTGGGAATGCTATTCCTGCGTGAAGATCTGCCCGCAGCAGGCGATCGAATGCCGTCATTACGCCGACATCGTGCCGATGGGCGCCTCCGTGCAGCCCCTGCGCGGTTCCGACTCCATCATGTGGACCATCAAGTTCCGCAACGGCAACATGAAGCGTTTCAAGTTCCCGATTCGCACCACGCCGGAAGGCTCGATTGACCCGTACAAGGGCAAGCCGACCGCCGACATGTCCAAGATCGGTGAGTCTGGTTTCTTCACCGAGAACAGCATTCATAAGTCGGATCCGAGCCAGCTGATCTGCAAGTAACTCAACATGGCGCGGGCCGGTTGTGATGAGCCGCAGTGCTCTGACCGGACCGCGAGGTTCAATTCAAGTAACAGGTGGAAAACATGAGTGACGCAACTTTTGGTAATCCGCAGATCGTCGAAGAAGAAGTCGACATCCTGCTCATCGGTGGTGGTATGGCCTGCTGCGGCGCCGCGTATGAAATCATGCGCTGGGCCGAAGGCACCAACCTCAAAATCAAGCTGATCGACAAGGCCGCCATGGACCGCTCCGGCGCCGTGGCCCAGGGTCTGTCCGCGATCAACACCTACCTCGGCGACAACGATCCCGCCGACTACACCCGCATGGTCGCCAACGACCTGATGGGCATCACCCGTGACGACCTGGCCTATGACGTCGGCCGTCACGTGGATAGCTCCGTGGAACTGTTCGAAGAATGGGGTCTGCCGATCTGGAAGCAGCCCGGTGACGAAGGCAAGAGCCTGAAAGACGGCGGCAAGCCAGTCCGTTCCGGTAAGTGGCAGATCATGATCAACGGCGAATCCTACAAGTGGATCGTCGCTGAAGCCGCCAAGAAGGCCCTCGGCATGGACCGCATTCAGGAGCGCGTGTTCATCGTCAAGCTGGTCAACGACAAGAACGACCCGAAGCGCATCGCCGGTGCCGTTGGTTTCTCCACCCGCGAGCACAAAGTGCACGTGTATAAGTTCAAAGCCTGCCTGCTCGCCGCCGGCGGTGCCGTGAACATCTTCCGTCCGCGTTCCGTCGGTGAAGGCACCGGCCGCGCTTGGTACCCGGTGTGGAACTCCGGTTCCACCTACGCCATGGCCGCCGAAGTCGGCGCCGAAATGACCATGATGGAAAACCGTTTCGTGCCGGCCCGTTTCAAAGACGGTTACGGTCCGGTCGGCGCGTGGTTCCTGCTGTTCAAAGCCAAGGCCGTCAACGCCTTCGGCGAAGTCTACATGGACAAGAACAAGGAAATGCTCAAGGACTATCCGCCGTACGGTTTGGCGCATGTCCCGGCCTCCTGCCTGCGTAACCATCTCATGATGCACGAGATGAAAGAAGGTCGCGGTCCGATCTACATGGACACCCCGACCGCGCTGGCCAAGCTCGCCGAGACCATGACCCCGAAAGAGATCAAGCACCTTGAAGCCGAAGCCTGGGAAGACTTCCTCGACATGTGCATCGGTCAGGCCGGTGTCTGGGCCGGTGAGAACATCGAGCCGGAGAAGACCCCGTCCGAACTCATGCCGACCGAACCGTACCTGTTGGGTTCACACTCCGGTTGCTGCGGCATCTGGGTGTCTGGCCCGACCGATCTGGGCGCACCGAAAGAGTGGAGCTGGGGCTATCGCTCCATGACCACCATCGGTGGCCTGTTCACCGCCGGCGACGGCGTGGGCGCATCCGGTCACAAGTTCTCCTCCGGTTCGCATGCCGAAGGCCGCTTGGCCGCCAAGGCCATGGTCAAGTACGCCCTCGACAACAAGGACTGGAAGCCGGAACTCGACACCCCGGTTGCCGACTTGGTAGCTGAAATCTATCAGCCGGTGAAGACCTACCTTGAGCACAAGGACTACACCACCGCGATCGACATCAACCCGCATTACATCACCCCCAAGATGCTGCAGTTCCGTCTGCAGAAGATCATGGACGAGTATTGCGCCGGTGTCGCGACCTGGTATCAGACCAACGCGAAGATGCTGGAAGTGTGCGAGCACAAGCTCGGTATGCTGAAGGAAGACTCGCTGAAGATGCGCGCCAAGGACCTGCATGAACTGCTGCGTGCCTGGGAGAACTACCACCGCATCATCACCGCCGAAGCGCACATGAAGCACATTCAGTTCCGTGAAGAATCCCGTTACCCGGGCTTCTACTACCGCATGGACTTCAACTTCGTTGATGAGAAGAACTGGAAGTGCTTCGTCAACTCCACCTATGACCGCAAGACTCAGAAGTGGAATGTGTTCAAGGTGCCGCACGTCGACCTGGTTTCCAAGCCGACTGCTGCGTAAGACCGTTATCCGGAAAGGTCAGCCCCGTCGACCGCAAGGTCGGCGGGGCTTTCCCGCCCACAGAATTCGATTTTTCATCTGGTCTAACGAGTACCCTCCAAGGTTGTTACCAGATGGTTGGTCCGGGCATCGCCCTGATGCCCGGACATTTTTTTTCATAGGGACAGACCACAATTTCTCGGATTCAGAGAAATTGTGGTCTGTCCCTATATCCCGCGAACAGATTAATCACGCATTTTATTTTTTCAGGAGGCCGCGACCATGAGTGACGCGCCCGAGCAAAACCCGTACGCAACACCGATCATGCCCGTCAAGCTGTCGCTGGACGACACGATCCAGTTCAATTGTCACAAAGGCATTGCCTGCTTCAACAAGTGCTGCCAGCAAATCGACCTGACCCTGGCACCGTATGACATCGTGCGCCTCAAGAACCGGCTGGGCCTGAGCACGCGGGAATTTCTGGCGCAATACACCGTGCCCTTCAGCATGGACGGCCAGGAAATGCCCGGCATAAAGATGCGCACCAAGGACGAGTCCACCGTCTGCCCGTTGCTGACCGAGGCAGGTTGCAGTGTCTATGAAGACCGCCCCACCGCTTGCCGTTACTACGCACTCGGCCAGATGGCGATGCGCAAGATGGGCTCACCGACCGACGAAGAGATGTATTTCATCGTCAAAGAAGACCACTGCCTGGGTCACAACGAACCCCGCACGCTGACCGTCGGCGAGTACCGCAAGGAACAGGGCGTCGAAGAATACGACGAGATCAACCGCGGCTGGCGTCAGGTGATATTGAAGAAACGTTCCAGTGGCCCGACGGTCGGCAAACCCTCGACGCGCAGCTACCAGTTGTTCTTCATGGCGAGCTACGACATGGATACCTTTCTGGAATTCATCCTCAGCGAAGGATTCAACGAGGTCTATGATCTGGACCCCGCCACACTGGAGTTGCTCAAGACCGACGAGGCCGAGCGGGTCAAATTCGGCGCGCGCTTTCTCAAGCAGGTGTTATTCGGCGAGTTGACCATTCCCGTCAAGAGGGACGCCATTGAAAAGCGTGTTGAGAAGCGTCGCACCGAGATTGCGGCGCGTCAGGCGGGTGAGAAGACCAGTGACTTTGACGCCCGTTACGATGGCCCCGCGGAGGATGGCAACATTTGAGCGGCCGCGGCATCAAGGTCAATGCGCGCAGGGACGCCGCGACATTCGCCTTCACCGCACCGCTGCCGCTCACGTTGTACGTGCACATCCCCTGGTGTGCGCGCAAATGTCCCTACTGCGACTTCAATTCCCATGAAGCCCGCGCACCCATCGACGAGCGTGCCTATATCGATGCCTTGCTCGCCGATCTCGATCATGACCTGCCGCTCGCCGACGGCCGCGCCCTGCAAAGCATCTTCATCGGCGGCGGCACGCCCAGCCTGTTCGCACCCGAATCCATAGACCGCCTGCTGTGTGGCGTGCGCGCCCGTCTGACCGGCGTGACCGACATGGAGATCACGTTGGAAGCCAATCCCGGCACTGTTGAACAAGGCCGCTTCGCGGAATTTCGCAGTGCCGGTATCAACCGTCTGTCGATCGGCGTGCAGAGCTTTCATGACGAACTGTTGGAAAGCCTCGGTCGCATCCACGGTCGCCGCGAAGCGATCCGTGCCGCCGAGTCCGCGCATGATGCCGGTCTTGCCAATTTCAACCTCGATCTGATGTACGGTCTGCCAAAACAGACGCTCGATCAGGCGCTGGCCGATCTGCAGACCGCCTGTGATCTGGAACCGGCGCACCTGTCGCATTATCAACTCACGCTGGAGCCGAACACTTGGTTCCATCGCCATCCGCCGCAACTGCCCGATGACGAGCAGATCTGGGACATGCAGGAGGCCTGTCAGCGTGTCTTGGCCGAGCAGGGCTATACTCAATATGAGGTGTCCGCTTACGCGCAGGACGGGCGGCAGTGTCGGCACAATCTCAACTACTGGCAATTCGGTGATTATCTTGGCATCGGTGCCGGCGCCCATGCCAAGCTCACTGATATAAACGCTCAGCAGGCGCGGCGTCTTTGGAAGCACAAGCAGCCCAAGGCCTATCTGCAATCCATGGCCGAGCACACCGCCCACGGCGGCGACACACCGCTGCTACCGGAAGATGCCAGCTTCGAGTTCATGATCAACGCTCTGCGTTTGAATGCCGGGTTTACTGAAAGCCTGTTCCGCGAACGTACCGGTTTAGCTCTGGAAACGATCATGAAGATTTTGCAATCCGGCCTGGAGCAGAATCTGCTGCAGCAGGATGGCGAGACTTGGCGCGCCAGCACCCACGGCCAGCGGTTCTTGAATGATCTGCTCGGGTTGTTCGCGCCGGAGAACGACCGTGCTTGAGGACATCGCAGTTGATTGTCCGTACTGCGGCGAACACTTCGAGACGGTCGCCGATATCAGCGGCGGTGACCAGGACTATGTTGAAGACTGCCCGGTATGCTGCCGACCGATCGAATTCCAAGTGCGTGTCGACGCCCAGGGCGAATTGCTTGAGGTCAATACCTTCAGCCAAGATGAGTGATTACCAGCCGATCTCTTGCGCCAATTACGATCACTTCGAGATCGCGATTCTGCACGGCCAATGCTTGCGCGTCACTTGGCATGATGAACAGGCGCTGGTGCATGTCGAAATCTTACGTCCCCGCGATCTGCAGACGCGCAAGGGCGCGGAATTTCTGTTGGCCGACACGCAGACGGGGCAGCGCATCGAGTTGCGACTGGATAAGATCGTCCAGGCACAGCCGCTAGTCTCGCCATGATGGGCGCCGGAACCAAGGTATAAGTCTGTATTCAATCAGCACTTTTCCTGAAAGTTGTACACAGACAGGACGAGCTCTCGCCGCCGCAGGGCAAGGGCATTGACTGGCTACATTAGAGTGCGCTTATTTACTGCATCTCGCTGTAAGTAATGGACTATTAGGAATTCGTCACATACTCGATAGTATGTCAGCGCCTGCGGTACGCACCGATATCGCGCCTGCGGCCATATTTATTCCACAAACTTATCCACAGGCTCTGCGGTTTTGGTTACGGACCCGTGTCCAAGCCATTGTTGTGTTTGAAGCACGGTGTTGTACGCGCACATCCTGCTGTGCGGCAAGTTTGATTGCTTCGCGGTCCCGCCGCTGATCTTGTACTTAAGGGAGGGGGACAAGAGAAATATGATGTGATACTTTTTAACCTACCTTGTAGCCTAATAAAAAAACACAGTCGCCCAGCGTGGCGAATTCCTGGAGGGGCCATGCCAGAATCGACACAACAAAAATACAGCTTCAATCTCGCCGAATTCGATCATTGGGCACAACTTGCGGTCGCCGATCCAGACGCCTTCGAAACGCGCCGCAGCCGTCTCATCGAAGCCTTCATCAACAGTGTCCCGCCAGATCGGCAGCCGCGCCTGCGTGGCCTGCAATGGCGCATCGATCAGATCCGCCGTAGCGCTCGCACACCACTGGCCTCCTGCATCCGCATCAGCCGCATGATGTGGGACTCGGTATTGGGCGAGGGCGGGCTGCACGAGGTCCTGAACATTGCCCTGGAGGGCCGTTCCGCACCGCAGTCAGCCCCGGTAGCGCGCCTCAGTGCCCAGGTCCTGCTGTTCCCGGACCGCCGCAAACGGCATTGATCGGGCTTGCCGGTCCAGGCCCTTTCGCGTAGTATTCCCGCCCCTACAGCACAAGGCTGCGCGCTGCACCGTGGCTGCCCCCAGAGACGATACCGATGAAAGCCGAAATCCACCCCAGTTATGCCGATATCACCGTGACCTGCAGTTGCGGCAATACCTTCCCGACCCGTTCCACCACGGCAACCAAGGATCTGCACATCGAAGTGTGCTCGTCCTGCCACCCGTTCTTCACCGGCAAGCAGAAGCTGCTCGATACCGGTGGTCGCGTCGATAAATTCCGTCGCAAGTACGGAATCAAAACCACCGCCTGATGCTGCACTCCGGCACGAACAGAAGGGCGTCCCTGGCGGGCGCCCTTTTTGTTTTCTGCGCTGGGATACTGAGCGAATTTCCTCAGCCGGCGAACGCTGCCGTTGTCTGCGCACCGGATCGCATCGATGCGCAGGTCCGTGTCAGCCAAGTCATCGACGGCGACACCGTGCTGCTCAGCGATGGCCAGCATCTGCGCCTGATCGGCGTCGACACGCCGGAGCTCGCGCACAACGGTGCCCCGGCTCAACCTCTGGGTATCGAGGCGCGCGATCGCCTGCGCCAATTACTGGCGCAACATCAAAACACCATGAACCTGCGTTATGATATCGAGCGTCACGACCACTACGGTCGATTACTCGCACATGCCTTTCTGGTCGACGGCAGCAGTATCGAAGCGTGGTTGCAGGAACAGGGACTGGGCACTGTATTGGTGGTGCCGCCCAACGACTGGAACACCGCCTGCTACCAGAGCACTGAACAGCAGGCCCGTCAGAAGCAGCGCGGCATCTGGGCACTGCCGGCGTTTAAGGTTGTGGAGTCGACGCAACTTGCCCAGGCTGACAACGAATACCGTCTGATCACCGGTCGGGTGCAGCATGTCGGTGCAAGCCGTCATGCGGTGTGGTTGGACTTGGAGGGTGGTGTGGCCTTGCGTATCGACCAGGATGATCTGCCGAATTTTCGCGCCTGGCGTCCGCAGGACCTACTCGGCAAGCGCGTCCTGGCCCGCGGCTGGCTGCATCGTGATGCGGGCGGGCCGCACATGAGCATCCGTCATCCGGCGGCCTTGCAGCTACTGAGCCCATGAACAGTGCCTATCGTGCAAGCATGAGAACCTGGCGCAATGTGATCGTCGCTGCGCTCATCGTGTGCGCGTGTAATGGACTGAGCAGTTGCGCCGTCAATCCGGTCAGCGGTCACAGCGACTTCGTTACGATGAGCGAGTCGCAGGAAATCGCCGCCGGCCGCGACACCCATCCCAAGATCATCGAGCAGTACGGCCAGTACGACAACCCGGCCTTGCAAGCCTATGTGCAGACGTGACTTTCTCGCCAGTGCGCGCAGCTTTCACGCCATTACCGCGCAGGAACGCAATCTGGCGCATGAACAGAAGATTCATTTGCGGCGCGCCAACAACGGCACGCGCT
>JBGPWJ010000204.1:0-4898 GCA_041492115.1 Gammaproteobacteria bacterium | reverse complement strand
CTGACCAATGATGGGCGCGGGCTCGATACCGAAGCCATCGGCGCCTGGGTTGAACAGATCGCGGTGTTGCGACAGAACGGCATCGAGGTCTTGTTGGTGTCATCCGGCGCAGTCGCCGAAGGCATGTGCCGGCTGGGTTGGAGGAATCGTCCGTCGGCACTCTACGAACTGCAGGCCGCCGCCGCGGTCGGTCAGATGGGCCTGGTTCAGGCCTATGAATCCCGCTTTCAGCGTTTCGGCCTGCACACGGCGCAGGTACTCTTGACCCATGACGATCTCGCCAACCGCCAACGCTATCTGAATGCCCGCAGCACTTTGCGCGCGCTGCTTAAGATGGGTGTGGTCCCGGTGGTCAACGAAAACGATACCGTCGCCTATGAAGAGATCCGCCTCGGCGACAACGATACGCTCGCCGCCATGGTGGCCAATCTGGTCGAGGCCAACCTGCTGGTGATCCTCACCGACCAGCAGGGCATGTACGACAGTGATCCGCGCCAGGATGTCAACGCCAAACTGTTGGACGAAGTACGCGCCGGCGACCCCCAGCTGGAAAAGATGGCCGGTGGGAGCGGCGGGGCGCTGGGCCGGGGCGGCATGCTCACCAAGGTGCGGGCGGCGGCACGTGCGGCCAACTCCGGCACTGCCACCATCGTCGCCTCCGGGCGCCTGCCGGGTGTGCTGCAACGCATCACCGAGGGTGACAACGTTGGCACACTGTTCACGCCAGGGCAGGGCGTGGTTGCGGCACGCAAGCAGTGGCTGGCAAGTCAACTGCAGGTGCGTGGCACGCTGCTTCTGGATGCGGGCGCGGTGCGCGTGCTACGTGAATCAGGTCGCAGTCTGCTGGCGGTGGGCGTGACGGATGTGCAGGGCGACTTCAGTCGTGGTGAACTGGTGCGCTGTCTGGGTCCGGATGGTCATGAGGTCGCGCGCGGTCTGGTCAATTACAACGCCGTTGAGGCGCGCCGTATTCAACGCCAACCCAGCGACAAGATCGAGGCTCTGCTGGGTTATGTCGATGAGCCGGAGTTGATACACCGGGACAACCTGGTGTTGCTGTAAGTCGGATAAGGATGGATCAGAGAGTAAGGCAATAAAAAAGCCGGTCACTGTGACCGGCTTTTTTGCGGGTGCTGTCTGGGCTCAGCTCGCCATGGTGCGCAGATGCGCATTGAGGCGGCTCTTGTGCCGGGCGGCCTTGTTCTTGTGGATGTGGCCTTTACGGGCCATATGGTCGATGGTCGGCACGGCAATCAGGTAGGCACTCTTGGCCTTGTCCTGGTCACCGGTGGCGATGGCTTTGACGACATTCTTGATCGAGGTGCGCAGTTCGGTGCGCTGCCCGGTGTTCAGCTGGCGGTGTTTCTCCGCCTGACGCGCGCGTTTTTTCGCTTGTGCGGTGTTGGCCAAGGTAAAGCTCCTACAGGGCTGTTGATTTGAAGTCGGGCACTATGCGGATTTTTGCCCGGCATGTCAATGGAAACAGGCACTCAGGCAGATCCCCGGAGTGTAGTTTGTCGGTCGGGAGTAATGAGGCTGTGGCTCGATACCAGTGTTATGGCGCACTGGCGGCCGGTGGCGCGCCCCTGTATGATCCATGCCTTACATGAGCTTCAAGATATAATCGGCTGAATAATCAGCTCATCTTGTAATCAGGAAGGGCGCGCTCCCCGGCATGGCCACACTGTTGCGATCCACCGCTGTCGTCGGGTCCATGACCTTTGTCTCGCGCATTCTGGGCTTTGTGCGCGACATGATCTTTGCACGCCTGTTCGGGGCGGGGGCGGGCATGGATGCCTTCTTCGTTGCCTTCCGCATTCCCAATCTGCTGCGTCGCCTGTTCGCCGAGGGGGCGTTCTCGCAGGCCTTTGTGCCGGTACTGTCGGAATACAAGGCGCGTGGCGACGCCGGGGAGATGCGCCGCTTCGTCGATGATGTGACCGGTACGCTGGGCGGCATCCTGCTACTGGTGACCGTGCTCGGCGTACTCGGCGCGCCGCTGATCGTCATGCTGTTCGCGCCGGGTTTCCTGGATCACGCCGAGAAATTCGCGATCACGGTCGCGATGCTGCGCATCACCTTTCCGTATCTGCTGTTCATCTCGCTCACCGCGCTGGCCGGCGGGATATTGAACAGCTTTGGGCGTTTCGGTGTGCCGGCGTTCACGCCGGTGTTTCTGAATCTGTGCATGATCGCTGCGGCGCTGTGGGTGGCGCCGCAGACACCGCAGCCGATCGTGTATCTGGCCTGGGGCGTGTTCATCGCGGGACTGGTGCAGCTGCTGTTCCAGTTTCCGTATCTGCGGCAGTTGCGCCTGCTGCCGCGGCCGCGCTGGGGTTGGCACGATCCCGGCGTGAAACGCATTCTGCGCCTGATGCTGCCGGCCATCTTTGGTTCCTCGGTCGCGCAGATCAATCTGCTGGTCAACACCATGCTGGCATCGTTCCTGGTCACGGGCAGCGTCACCTGGTTGTATTACACCGATCGTCTGGTGGAGTTTCCGCTCGGCATCTTCGGCGTGGCGCTGGCGACGGTGATCCTGCCCGGTCTGTCGCAGAAGCATGCGCAGGCCGAGCCCGAGGCCTTCTCGCGCATGCTCGACTGGGGCGTGCGTTGGGTGCTGCTGATCGGCGCGCCGGCCACGGTAGGGCTGATGGCCTTGTCGGGCCCGCTCCTCGCCAGTCTGTTCGGCTATGGCGCCTTCGGTGCTCATGACGTGCGTATGACGGCGCTCAGTGTCATCGCCTACAGTGCCGGCCTGCTGGCCTTCATGCTCATCAAAGTGCTGGCACCCGGCTTTTACGCGCGCCAGGATGTCCGCACGCCGGTGCGCATCGGCATCCTCGCCATGGTCAGCAACTTGGTGTTGAACGTTGTGTTCGTTCTCGCCATGCGCTATTTGGAAATGCCCGGTCCACACGCCGGACTGGCGCTGGCCAATGCGCTGTCGGCCTATTTGAATGCCGGGCTGCTGTTTTACAAATTGCGCAAGAGCGGCATCTACCAGCCGCAGACAGGTTGGGCCAGGCTGTTCCCAAAACTGCTGCTGGCCAATGGCGTGATGGGCGCGATGCTGCTGCTGTGGACCGGCGATATCACGCTCTGGATGAGCTGGCACGCGGCGCAGCGGGCCTGGCATCTGGCGGTCTGGGTCGGCGCCGCCATCGTCGTGTATTTCGGCATGCTGCAACTGATGGGCATGCGCATCAGTCAGCTGCGGGGTTTCGGCCGGGGCTGAGCGTCAGCGGTAACTGGCCGGTGAAAAGCCTGCTGCATCCCGTATAATTGCTGACCTTGCCACTCGACACTTGCCACTGACTCTATGGAATTCATCCGCGGCCTGCACAACCTGCGCCCACGCCACCGGGGCTGTGTTGCGACCATCGGCAATTTCGATGGCATCCATCTCGGACATCAGGCAGTGCTGGGGCAGTTGGCGGAGCAGGCGGCGCGCTTGCAGCAGCCGACCACGGTGATCATTTTCGAGCCGCAGCCGCAGGAATATTTCGCGCCCGAGAGCGCGCCGCCACGGCTGACGCGTCTGCGCGAGAAGCTGCTGGCACTGCGGCGCTACTCGGTGGACCGGGTGCTGTGCCTGCCGTTCGACAAACGGCTGGCGACGATGAGCGCCGAGGCGTTCATCGAACGCATCCTGGTGCAAGGACTGGGCGTACGCTATCTGGTGGTCGGCGACGATTTCCGTTTCGGCCAAGGCCGGCAAGGTGATTTCGCGATGCTGCGTGCGGCAGGTCAGGCGCAGGATTTCACCGTGGTGAACATGCACACCTTCAGTATCGACGGCGAGCGTGTCAGCAGCACGCGCTTGCGCGCCGCCCTGGCCGATGGCGATCTCAACGGTGCTGAGAAACTGCTCGGTCGCCCATATCGGATGTGTGGACGCGTCGCGCATGGCGACAAGCGCGGCCGCTCGATCGGCTTTCCGACGGCCAATATCCATCTGCATCGCCATGCCACACCGGTGCAAGGCGTGTTCGCGGTAGAGTTGTTCGGCATCGACGGCGAGCCGGTGGCGGGCGTGGCCAATGTCGGCTCGCGGCCGACCGTGGACGGCGCGCGCAGTCTGCTGGAAGTGCACCTGTTCGATTTCGACCGCGACATTTACGGCTGCTACGTGCATGTCGACTTCCTGCACAAGTTGCGCGCCGAGCAGCGCTTCGAGTCGTTTGAGGCGCTCAAGGTTCAGATTCACCAGGATGCCGAACAGACGCGGGAATTTTTCCGGCAGCGGAGTTGAGATGACTGCTTACGAAATTCTGTGGCTAAGAGTACCTAACAGAATGAATCTAGAGAAACCCTGTCACTCCCTCTCCCGGAGGGAGAGGGGACTCATTCTGTTAGACGCGCTAAGAAATGATTTTCAATAGGATCACACAGTGACTGATTACAAACACACCTTGAACCTGCCGCAGACGGATTTTCCGATGAAGGCCAATCTGTCGCAGCGCGAACCGGAAGCGCTCGCGCATTGGCAGGCCATCGATCTGTACCGCAAGCTGCGTGAGCAAGGGCAGGGGCGGCCGCGCTTCGTGCTGCACGACGGACCGCCTTATGCGAATGGCGAGATCCACATCGGTCATGCGGTGAACAAGGTGCTCAAGGACATCATCGTCAAGAGCAAGACGCTGTCCGGTTTCGATGCGCCTTACGTGCCCGGTTGGGACTGCCACGGCCTGCCCATCGAGTTGATGGTCGAGAAGAAGGTTGGCAAGGCCGGCCACAAAGTGGATGCGCGCGCGTTCCGCAAGGCCTGCCGCGACTACGCCGCCAAGCAGGTGCTGGGTCAGAGCGCGGACTTCCAGCGGCTCGGCGTATTCGGCGACTGGGCACATCCGTATCTGACCATGGAATTTCGCACCGAGGCCGACATCATCCGCGCG
>JBGPWJ010000290.1:0-2784 GCA_041492115.1 Gammaproteobacteria bacterium | reverse complement strand
GAGGTGCCGAAGAACTTGTCGGTGAGCAGCATGGTCACGGAACCCGCCAGCACCGGCATCACGGCGATCAGCAGGTAGGCGGTGATCAGCCAGGTCCAGACGAACAGCGGCATCTTCATCAGCGTCATGCCGGGCGCGCGCATGTTGAGAATGGTGACGACCACGTTGATCGCGCCCATGATCGAGGACATGCCCATCATGTGGATGGCGAAGATCACAAATGGGAAGGCCTTGCCGGTCTGCAAGGACAGCGGCGGATACAGCGTCCAGCCGCCGGCCGGACCGCCGCCATCCATGAACAGCGTGGAGAGCAACATCGCGAAGGCGAACGGCAGAATCCAGAAACTCCAGTTGTTCATGCGCGGCAGGGCCATGTCCGGCGCGCCGATCATCATCGGCACCAGCCAGTTGGCCAAGCCCACGAACCCCGGCATGACCGCACCGAAGATCATGACCAGTGCGTGCATGGTGGTCATCTGGTTGAAGAAGGTGGGATTGACGATCTGCAGACCGGGCTGGAACAGTTCGGCGCGGATTACCATGGCCATGCTGCCGCCGATGAAGAACATCAGCAGCGAGAACAGCAGGTACAGGGTGCCGATGTCCTTGTGGTTGGTGGTCGTGATCCAGCGCATGATGCCGCTCGGCTGGTGCTCATGGTGTTCGTCGTGTGTGATTGCAGTGCTCATTGGTTTTCCTCGCAATGCGCCTAACGTGCGGCTTTGACTTGTGACGGTTGGACGATGTCGCCGGCGTCGTTACCCCAACTGTGACGCTCGTAGGTAATCACGGCGGCCAGCTCGGAGTCGCTCAGCTGCGTGCCGAAGGCCTGCATGGCAGTGCCGGGCTTGCCGTGGATCACGCGGTTAAGGTGATCGGCAACCGGTCCGGTGGCGATCTTGCTGCCCTTGAGTGCAGGGAAAGTACCCGGGACGCCTTCGCCGCTGGGCTGATGGCAGGCCGCGCAGTTCGCGGTATAGACCTGCTCACCCTTGGCGATCAGCTCTTCCTTGGTCCAGACCTTGTTGGGATCTTCGGCAGAGGCCAGTGCGGTGGCCTTCTGTTCCTGAACCCAGCTCTTGTAGTCTTCTTCGCTCTTGGCTTCCACTACGATCGGCATGAAGCCATGGTCCTTGCCGCATAACTCGGCGCACTGACCGCGGTAAATGCCGGGCTCGTCAATCTTTGCCCAGCTCTGGTTGATGAAACCGGGGATGGCGTCGGACTTGATAGCCAGTGCCGGCACCCACCAGGAGTGGATCACGTCATTGCCGGTGGTGAGGAAACGGATCTTCTTGCCGACCGGCACGACCAGGGGATGATCGACTTCCAGCAGGTAATGTTCGCCCTTGGTCGCCTTGTTCTCGATCTGATCGCGCGGCGTGGCCAGGACGCTGAAGAAGCCGAACTTGCTGTCCTCGTAGTCCTTACCGCCCATGTAATCGTAACGCCACTTCCACTGGTAACCGGTGATCTTGATGGTAAGATCCGAATCGCGGGTGTCTTCCATCGCGATCAGCGTCTTGGTGGCCGGAATGGCCATGGCGATCAGGATGATGAAGGGGATGACCGTCCAGATGATCTCGACGGTGGTGCTCTCGTGGAACTGTGCCGCCACCGCGCCCTGCGACTTACGGTGCTTGAAGATCGAGATGAACATCGCGCCGAACACCACGGCACCAATGGCCACGCAGATCCAGAAGATCAGCATGTGCAGATCGTAGACCTGATGGCTGATGGGCGTTGCGCCCGGCGTCATGTTCAGGGCGTAGTCGGCAAAGGACCGGCCCGTCAACAGCAACAGCCCTCCCCCCACCAACGCAGACAGCATCGGATTGCGCTTTCTTACCAACATGCCAGTTGCTCTCCTGGATAGATTATTAGATTGTCGTATTGTTCTGGCGCGTCAGGGTCTACACGGCGAACGGCGCAGTGCCGCTCCAGCTGATGACCCGGCGCAATTCCCTGGCCAGCGATTCCCGCTCATCCTCATTCAGATCCGCGCCGATCTCCACTTCGCGACCGTGCGAACGGATGGTGAGGCGGCTCGGCAACCAACCGCTGACCGGTCGCCACATATTCACGCGGGCCCAGGTGCGCTGAAAGCGGCAAACCTGCAGTGGCGCGCGACGTCCCTTTTGTATTTCGACGACATCATCGCGGATGGAAACCACCTCGCAGGCGGCGCTGCGGCGGGCGCCCAAATAAAGGCAGACCCCCAGCACACCCATTTCCAGACCCGCGAAGGGCAGAACCAACCACGCTCCGATCAGGGCAAATCCGGTGGCGATGCCGAATGAGACTGCACACATGCCGGCAAAGAACAACTGTGTTCCCTTCCAGGAAAGGGAGCGGTTGGGCCGAATCACAAACCGATAATTCGGCGTGTCTGCTTCATGCTGCGCGGCTACCACTGATCTTCTCGCCAGGCCGAACGCCTTGATCTGGATCAACTCTTAATAGGTCGCGGATGCTAGCGTATGTTCCGTTACGGTGCAAGAAAAAAAGCGTCATATGACGATAGTCGCGGCATGTGTTCAGGTCATTTCACACACCCGTAAACACCGCGAGCCACGACACGCGACGCGCACAGGAATGCCAACGGCAGGATTCATGAGAGGAATTTAGCGCGCAGCGGCAATGACCAACGCGGGCGCCAGGAGATTGCCGGAAAAAAACCGGTCAATACCTGATCGATTTACTCGACATCGTCGCCGAGCAGCGCAGTAACGGACAAGTGTGCGGCAAGCACCGCCGCCTCAGGCAGTATCTGCTCGTGACAGG
>JBGPWJ010000233.1:0-4322 GCA_041492115.1 Gammaproteobacteria bacterium | reverse complement strand
CGGCGGTGAACCGCGTCGCTGCGCGGCGTGTCACGCCACGGATCTGCATCAGCCGGGCAAACATACACAGACCGGTAAAGTCATCGAGCCGATGGCGCCGTCGGGGAACCCGAAGCGCCTCACTGATATCAAGTTCGTGGAGAAATGGTTCTTGCGCAACTGCAAATGGACCCTGGGACGCGAGTGCACGCCGCAGGAAAAAGGCAATGTGCTGGTGTTTCTGCGCAGTCAGTGAAACGCCGGCGCTCTGTGCAAGATGAATACAGCGAGGCGATTTCATGCAACATCCTATAGCAACAGAAAACGAGGTCATAATGAAAGTGCGAATGGTGGTTGGTCTGGTGGCCGCCGTGCTGCTTGGCGCCGGCGCGGTAGCGCTGGGTGAAGAGGAGCGCGGCAGTGATGGCGGTCGGCCGACCGTGGTTCCGGTCAACAATCCGCAATACGCGGCGGAATGTGGTTCGTGCCATATGGCCTATCCGCCCGGCCTGCTGCCGGCGCGTTCCTGGCAGAAGGTAATGGGTGGACTGGCCGATCATTTCGGTGAAAATGCGGAACTGGCGCCGGACGTCGCCAAGGTCTTGAGCGACTATCTGGTCAGCAACAGTGCCGATCACGCCACGGCGCTGCGTTCCGAGCGCATCACACGCACGCTGCAGCCGGATCAGGCGCCACTACGCATTTCCGAGTTACCCTTCTTCGCGCGCGAACACCGCGAGATTCCGGCGCGGGCCAGCACCGGCAATCCCAAGGTCAAATCGATGAGCAACTGCAATGCCTGTCACAGCCGTGCCGCAGCCGGCTCGTTCACCGAACATGAAATCAGGATTCCAGGTTTTCCGCGCTGGGAGGATTGAGCATACCCTACGCCAGAGTGACATAGGGCAGGTGGTAACCCGCCGCTCGCGGCTCGGCATAATTCCGAGAATCACATGTGGAGTAGTATGATCAGATCATGACACCTTGCCTGCGCCTCCTGCCGTTGCTCGGCCTGCTCCTGGCGGGGCAGGTCAGCGCGTCGCACAATGCCGATCAGGACGAGATGCGGCGCCTGCGTGCCAGCGGCGCGATCGTGCCGCTGGCACAGTTGGTCGACGATGCGCAACAGCGCCATGCCGGGCGTGCGATTGAGGCGGAGCTGAAACATCGCGACGGCGGCTATCGGTATGAGATTGAAATACTGGACGAGGCCGGGGTGGTGCGCGAGCTGATTTATGATGCCGCCTCGGGACGGTTATTGGAAGAGCGAACGGATGATTGAGTGCGCGTTCTGATCGTCGAAGACAACACCGAGTTGGCGCAGCGCTTGAAGGCGGATCTGGCCCGTGCCGGCTTTGCGGCCGATGTGGTCGACAACGGCGTGGACGGTGAATTCATGGGCGATCAGGAGCCCTACGATGCCGTGGTGCTGGATCTGGGGCTGCCCGGCCGTGCCGGGCTCGACGTCCTGCGCAACTGGCGTGCGCGCGATAATCGTGTACCGGTGCTGATTCTCACGGCGCGCGATGCCTGGCATGAGAAAGTCGATGGTTTCAAGGCCGGTGCCGACGACTACCTCGGCAAGCCGTTTCACATCGAGGAGCTGACCGCGCGGCTCAATGCGCTGATCCGGCGCGGCAGTGGTGCGGTGGGCGGCGCGCTGTGCGTGGCGGGGCTGACGCTCGATGAGGACCATCAGAACGTGCGCGCCGGTGACGCGGCCGCTATCGAACTCACCGGCACCGAGTTCCGGCTGCTACGTTATTTCATGCTGCATCCCGGCGAGGTGATCTCCAAGTCGCGCCTCACCGAACATGTCTACGACTATGACTCCGACAAAGACAGCAACCTGATCGAGGTGTACATCAACCGGCTACGTCAGAAGCTCGGCCGCGATCTTATCCAGACCCGCCGCGGTCAGGGCTACGTGTTCGGGGCGGCGCGCTGATGCGTGCCATCAAAACGCAGCTCAGTATCGGGCTGGTGCTGAGTCTGGTGGTGATGTTTCTGCTGCAATGGCTGCTGGTGAGTGTCTCGATCCGCTATCTGGCCGAACAGTATGTGGCCTCACGTCTGGAGCACGACACCGAGAGCCTGCTGACGGCGCTGAACTTTGCCGGCGGCGGCGCTGCGCAACTCGACTTGGCGCGTATCGATCAGATCTATCAGCGGCCGTTCTCCGGTCACTACTATCGCATCACATCCGCGCAGCAGACATTGCCGTCGCGATCGCTCTGGGATCAGGATATGCCGCCGGCATCGCTCACGCCCGGCGCGCACGCGGTGACGCGCGGCGATGGCCCGCAGCGTCAGCATCTGCTGATTCGCTGCGGCGGTTACCGCAAGCAGCAGCACGCACTGACGCTCTGCGTGGCCGAAGACCTGACACCCATCGACACCGGCCTGCGTCATTTTCAGTGGCGTTATGCGGGTGTGTCACTGGCCGCGCTGCTGGTGCTACTGATCGTGCAGTACCGTGTGGTGCGCATCGGTTTGCAACCCCTGGAACTCGTGCGGCGTGAATTGCAGTCTCTGGAACGCGGCGAATTGTCGATGCTCGATGCCGCCGCTCCCGAGGAGTTGCGGCCGCTGGTGTTGCAGATCAACCAGCTACTGGAGACACTCAGTCAGCGGCTGACCCGATCACGTCATGCCCTCGGCAATCTTGCGCATGCCTTGAAAACGCCGCTGACCTTGCTCAATCAACTGGCCGATGATGAGCGGCTACACATGCATCCGGAACTGCGCCGCGCGGTGCAGGCGCAACTCGATGCGCTGCAGCGCATCACCGAACGCGAACTGAAACGCGCGCGCCTCGCCGGCGCCGGCCGCAGCGGCGCGCGCGTCGAACTGGGTACGGAGCTGGATGCATTGATCGACACGCTGCGGCGCATCTACCGCGACAAAGGCCTGGAGTTCATTGTGCGCGTGTCTGACGGCGCGTACTTTCCGGGCGATCGTGAAGATCTGCTGGAGCTGCTCGGTAATCTGCTCGACAACGCCTGCAAGTGGGCGCGTCATCAGGTGCGGGTCAGTGTCGAATCCGGCAGCGAATTGTTGCTGCGCATCGAGGATGACGGCCCCGGCTGCGCGCCGCAGGAGCTCGATCACCTGGCGCAGCGCGGCGTGCGCAATGACGAGCATACTGCCGGTCACGGGCTGGGTCTGTCGATCGTGCAGGAGATTGTCGAGCAGCACGGCGGCCGATTGAGTTTTGGCCAGTCGGAAACGCTGGGTGGATTCAGGGTGGAAGTGGTGGTGTGAACGTGAGGGCTGCGTCAGCCTCGGTAGACACGTCAACTCATAGCCGAACTATTCGGGGTGTAGTACAACCATCGGCCAATTCCTGCCGTTCGCTTCATGCTCGTTGGCGGCGTAGCCGCAGACAATCAATCGAGTGTGACCTCATTGCCATCCAGCAGAACAAGGATGTTTTTACCCGATACGCCGCCAAAGAACGCACAAAAAAAGACCCCGCCATGTGGCGGGGTCTTAGTCTCAAACCGGCTTGCGCCGGCAGTGACGTTTAAACAGCTTGCAGATTGACTGCCGACGGACCCTTCGGGCCCTGCTCGATATCAAACTTCACTGTCTGGCCTTCGGCCAGTGACTTGAAGCCGTTACCCTGAATGGCGGAGTGATGCACAAAGACATCCTTGCTGCCATCCTGGGGGGTAATGAAGCCAAAGCCCTTGGCGTCGTTGAACCACTTTACTGTTCCTGTAATCATGTAGTACCTCGTTAAATGTTGAATTGCGATAGATTGCAGTTCATTCTGGAAACATTCATTTGCGGGAGTAACCACGGGAAAAACAGGAGGGCTTCCGAACTGACGACAAGAACTGTACTGCAACGGGCTCACAATACACGAATCCCAACCAATAGCCACAACTATTTCATACGATGGATTGAATGCAAGCATGGCCTGCTGACGGCCAGAAGCGATCATCTTCGGGTACAAGCATGCTCACGCGAACACAATCTCCGTCACCCGGGCCAAATATCGCCCGGCATTACCTTGCTTAAAAAGGTTAATTACCGGCTGGCGTCAACTGGATATTAGTGGCCATGAATAATAGCAACGTGTTTTTCCGAGATCCCTGCTTGCCATGATCACCGTACTGCTGCAAATGGCCGCGCTTATCACCTGCGGTGTGCTGTGGCGCTTCGTGCGTCCCGGCGGGTTCGATGCCGACAGCGTGCGCCGGGTATTGGCGACGCTGGTCTATTACTTGCTGCTGCCGGCGCTGGTGCTGGTGGTGTTGTGGAACTCGCCGATCGGACTGGATACGCTGCGTATCTCGTTCGTCGCGGCGAGTTGCGTGCTGGCCGGCATGGTCTTG
>JBGPWJ010000021.1:0-17030 GCA_041492115.1 Gammaproteobacteria bacterium | reverse complement strand
CCTTGAACGAACTGGATCATCCGATCACAGAGGATCCTGTGATTGCCCTGCTCGGCACATTGCAAGACGGCACCAGTGCACCGTTGACCTGGATGGCTCCGACCACGGAGACACCGCAAGAGGATTCCGTGGAGATCTGGCGCATTTTCAATCTGACCGGCGATACGCATCCCATCCATGTGCACTTGGTGCAGTTCCAGATATTGGATCGGCAGAATCTGCTCCTGGATACGGAGGGCGACCCAACGTCTACACCGGACCCGCTTGCACCGCAGCTTCCCCCCGATCCCAACGAGGCCGGTTGGAAAGATACTGTCCGCATGAATCCGGGAACGGTGACCCGTATCATCGCGCGCTTCCAGGGATATAACGGTCGTTACGTCTGGCATTGCCATATCCTCGAGCATGAGGACAACGACATGATGCGCCCTTATCAGGTCGTCACTCGGCATGAGGAGCTAGCGCCCGCCAGTAACATCTGACGGCAATCGAGAATTCATTCCACACCATCCTTTCATCCAGGAATTTCCGTTTCGTCAGATCACCAAGCGTCTCGAAAAAATCGAGGAGAGTTTCAGCATCAATGGGTGATCCGGGCATGCTGCCAAAAGGTACCGGCATAGGAGACGAGAAACTCCTTACTAGTAAGAAGCGTGGTTCTTGTTTCATATTTCTCTTGGATCTTAAGAAAGAGTTCGACCTCAGCAGATCTTTTTGCTATCCGCGCCTGGCTCCACATGAAATAAGCAGTTACCAAGACCAGCGCAAATGTGATGCCATCCAGCACCCATGTGCCGCGCGCCGTCGACGCTATGTATTCTGTATCAGAAGATTGAGAGACGCAGGTCGCAAAGGCCTGTGGTAATGAGAAAACATCGAATGGGGAGGTAACTTTTCCACGGCCATGTGTATTAGGTTTTGATTGTTACCCTAGGCGTTGCCCTGAGCGTTTTATGACTTGACGTGAAACTTGTAAGTGACTGTTCTAAATGGTCGGGGCGAGAGGATTTGAACCTCCGACCACATGCCCCCCAGGCATGTGCGCTACCAGGCTGCGCTACGCCCCGTGATAATCAATTGCGCCGACTTTCACGCGCCTGGGCATCATACAGTAAAGCAGTCTCCAGAGAAACCTGAAGCTGATGGGCGCCAGTCTCAGCGCTTGAGGATCTGCAGCAGTTCCTCAAGTTCACCGCGCATCTGACGGATGATCTGCTGACTTTGGTTGACGTCTTCCTTGGCCTCAGTGCCCGACAGCTTCTGGCGTGCGCCACCGATCGTGAAGCCCTGTTCGTAAAGCAGGCTGCGGATCTGTCGGATCATCAGTACATCGTGGCGTTGATAGTAACGCCTGTTGCCACGCCGCTTGACGGGCTTGAGTTGCGGAAACTCCTGCTCCCAGTAGCGCAGCACATGTGGTTTGACCGCGCACAGTTCGCTCACTTCACCGATGGTGAAGTAACGCTTGCCGGGAATCGCGGGCAGTTCGTTATTGTTGGCTGCTTCCAGCATAGGCTTCCACTCGGGCTTTTAGTTTCTGGCCGGGTCTGAAGGTCACGACTCGACGCGCAGTGATAGGGATTTCCTCGCCCGTTTTCGGATTACGGCCGGGGCGTTGATTTTTATTGCGCAGGTCGAAGTTGCCAAAGCCAGACAGCTTGACTTGGCTGCCTTGTTCCAGCGCGGCGCGAATCTCCTCGAAGAACATCTCCACAAGCTCCTTTGCTTCCCGCTTGTTGAGTCCTAATTCCTCGAACAATTTTTCCGCCATATCGGCTTTCGTCAATGCCATGTTCATTCTCGCAAGGTTGCGTTAAGTTCTTGATTTAAACGAGCCGTCACCCTGTTAATAACGGCATCCACGTCATCGTCTTTAAGTGTGCGCGAAGAATCCTGTAAAATCAGACCTAAAGCAATGCTTCTTCGCCCGGATTCTACGCCTGGTCCTTGGTAGACGTCAAATACCAACAAACTTTGCAATAAACCACCGGCAGCGGCGCGAATGCAGGCTGTCACCGAATCGGCCAGAACAGCATCAGCCACGACCACGGCCAGATCACGCCGGATAGCCGGGAATTTAGATAGTTCACTGAAACGCGGCAGTGTCCTGCCCTGCAGCAGTGACAGGTTCAATTCCAGCAACAAGGTGCGGCCGGATAGGCCCAGCTGACGCTCCAGGTCAGGGTGCAGCACGCCAATAAATCCCAATGAAATGCCGTCATAAGCAATGCGCGCGGCCTGTCCGGGGTGTAACGCTGGATGGACCACTGGCTGGAATTGATAGCTACCGAGATCGGTCATTATATTGAGCAGTTCTTCCGCATCCGCCTTGATGTCGAAGAAATCCGCAGGACGCTGCGGAACGCCCCACTGCTCCGGACAGACCACCCCGGAGATCAAACAGCCAATGTACTTATTCTGTATTATTTCATTGCCTTGCTTGATATAGTTAAGGCCAATTTCGAAATATCGCCCACCCGTCTGTTGACGGTTCTGGTTGTGGATCAGGGTCTTCACTAATCCCGGCCAGAGTTGAGTACGCATCACCGAGAGTTCTGATGATAGCGGGTTCGCCAGACTGATAGGCGCTCGTTCAGGATCCAACTGCCGTTGCAGCATCGGGTCTATGAAACTGTAGGTGACGATCTCCTGGTAGCCACGGTCGACCAGCAACTGGCGGACCCGATCGATGTTCAGCGCGGATTCCGGCTGTGGTGAGAGAGCCAACTGAGCACGCGTGTAACTACTCGGCAGTTGGTTATAGCCGTGGACGCGGGCCAGTTCCTCGATCAGATCAGCTTCCAGTGTGATATCAAACCGAAAGCCGGGCGGTGTGACGCGCCAGCCTTCAACATGGTTCTCAATGGCCATTCCCAATCGTGTCAGCACGTCTGTAATTTCTGCATCGGGCAGCTCCATACCCAGCAAACGGCTGATGCGCGCGCGTCGCAAGGTGATCGCCTGACGTATCGGCAGCGCCGCCTCCGTTACGCTTTCGATGATTGGCCCCGTGTCTCCGCCGCAAATCGAAAGTAACAAACCGGTGGCGCGCTCCATGGCACGGTGTTGCATGTCCGGGTCCACACCACGTTCGAAACGGTAAGCGGAATCGGTTTGCAGGCCATAGCGCCGGGCGCGGCCGGTAATCGCATCAGGTGCAAAGAAGGCGCATTCAAGAAAGACACTGTCGGTGGTTACGCTGACGGCCGTGTCCATGCCACCCATGACACCGGCCAATGCCAGTGCGCCATTGTTGTCGGCAATGACCAGCGTCTGTGCATCAAGCGTGATCACCTTGCCATCGAGCAACGTGATTGCTTCACCTGCCTTCGCCCAACGCACACAGATCGTACCCTGCAAGCTGGAAAGATCGAAGGCATGCATGGGTTGGCCCAGTTCCAGCAACACATAGTTGGTGACATCGACCAACGGGCCCAGGCTACGCATGCCGCTGCGACGCAGGCGTTCTTTCATCCAGAGTGGCGTTTGCGCCGTGCTGGCCAAGCCGCGAATCACGCGGCCCAGATAACGTGGGCAAGCCTGTGGAGCCTGGACGTCAATTTGAACCTTGTCTGACAGCGTGGGTGTTGCAGCGGCTATATCCGGCGTGCTGACGGCGCGGCGATTCAACACACCGATTTCACGCGCGATACCGGCAAGTCCCAAACAATCACCGCGGTTCGGCGTGAGATCCACTTCGATGCTGTTATCGTCGAGTTGCAGAACCGCGCGCACATCAGTGCCCGGTGTCGCGCTCGCCGGCAATTCCAGCAGGCCCTCGGCGTCTTCAGCGATGCCGAGTTCCTTGGCAGAACACAACATGCCGCTGGATTCGACGCCGCGCAACTTGGCTTTTTTTATCGCCAGGCCGCCGGGCAGGGTCGCGCCGATCAGTGCCGCGGGCACACGCATTCCGACGCGCACATTGGCCGCGCCGCAGACAATCTGCAAAGGCTCTGAAGTGCCGACGGCAACGCGGCAGACACGCAACTTGTCGGCATCGGGATGCGGCTCGATCGCCAATACCTCGCCCACCACCACGCCGGTGAAGGCTGGTGCAACCGGCTCGACGGCATCGACCTCCAGGCCTGCCATGGTCAATTGCTCAACCAACTGGGCAGTCGTAACCGGTGGGTCAACCCATTCCCGCAGCCATTGCTCACTGAATTTCATAGTTCAACCTGTTGCTCACGCAAAAAAGTCTATGGCGTCTTTGCGTGAGGCCACTAATTAAATTGCCGCAGGAAGCGCAGATCGTTCTCGAAGAACAGGCGCAGATCGTTGACACCGTAACGCAACATCGCCAATCGTTCCACGCCCATGCCGAAGGCGTAACCTGTATAGCGCTCGTTGTCGATGCCGACGTTCTCGAAGACCTTGGGATGCACCATGCCGCAGCCCAGCACTTCCAGCCAACCGCTTTGCTTGCAGACTCTACAGCCGCCGCCGCCGCAGATAACGCATTCGATGTCGACTTCTGCGGATGGCTCGGTGAACGGGAAATATGACGGACGGAAGCGCACCTTCAGATCTTTCTCGAAGAAGTGCCGCAGGAAGTCATCGAGCATGCCCTTGAGATCGGCGAAACTCACCGCCTCATCAACCATCAATCCCTCAACCTGGTGAAACATCGGCGTGTGGGTGACATCCGAGTCGCAACGGTACACACGTCCGGGTGCGATGATGCGCAAGGGTGGCGGCGTGTTTTTCATGGTGCGGATCTGCACCGGCGAGGTATGCGTGCGCAGCAGCAGGTGCGCGTCAAAATAAAAAGTATCGTGCATAGCGCGGGCCGGATGACTTTCCGGAATATTCAGCGCCTCGAAGTTGTGATAGTCGTCTTCGATCTCCGGCCCCTCAACCACCGAGAAACCGGCCTGTGCGAACAGTGATTGAATACGCTGCAGTGTACGGGTGACAGGATGCAGTCCGCCGCTGCGCTGGCCGCGGCCCGGCAGTGTGACGTCGATCTTCTCTGCCGCGAGTCGCGCCTGTATGGCCTGCGCTTCCAGTTCGGTGCGGCGCGCGTCGATCGCGGCCTGCAGTGTCTGCTTAGCGCGGTTCACCGCCTCGCCGACCTTCGGTCGTTCTTCGGGCGGCAGTTGTCCAAGCGACTTCAGGTATTCAGTGAGCACGCCTTTCTTGCCGAGATAGTGCACGCGCACCTGATCCAGTGCTTGCAGATCCCGGGCGTTGTTCAACGCCTGTGCGGATTGTTGGACCAGTTCCTCCAGGGCTTGCACTGCTTTGACTCCCCTTCGCCGTGGTGCTTCGCGGGCGGTTCGATTATTGGTTTGTTGGTTGGCGGCAGCGTTGAAAATATATCTGCGCGCCTGAAAATAAAATGGGGGACGGGCCTGGCCCATCCCCCATCGTAGTACAGCTATCCGCCGGCAAGCTTCAACCCTCGCTTGCAGGCGCAGCGATTACGCGGCGAGACCGACCTTGGCCTTTTCGGCAATCGCGGCAAACGCCGGCTTGTCGAACACAGCGATGTCCGCCAGCACCTTGCGGTCGATTTCGATCGACGCCAGACGCAGACCGCAGATCAGACGGCTGTAAGTCAAACCGCACTCACGCGCCTGTGCATTGATGCGCACGATCCACAGCGAACGGAAATCACGCTTCTTCTGCCGACGATCGCGATACGCATATTGGCCGGCTTTGGTGACGGCCTGTTTGGCAACGCGCAATACCTTGCGCCGCGCGCCGTAATAACCCTTGGCCGCATCAAGAATCTTCTTGTGTCGGGCATGGGCAGTAACACCACGTTTTACTCTTGGCATGTCATGCTCCTCGTCTGATCAGCTATTCGGCAGCAGTTGCGCGACTTCGCGCACATCGCTGTCAGCGACCATGGAGCAATGACGTAGCTGACGCTTACGCTTGGTGCTTTTCTTGGTCAGGATGTGCCGCAGGTGTGACTGGGCACGTTTGAAACCGTTGGCGGTGCGCTTGAAACGCTTGGCCGCGCCACGGTTAGTTTTCAGTTTCGACATCTTTCATTACTCCGCAATTCAAATTAAATGGAGAAGCAGGTGCAAAACGCCGCGCCTACTTCTGTTTCTTCGGGGCGATGAGCATCACCATCTGGCGACCTTCCATCCGTGGATGTTGCTCGACGATCCCAATTTCCGTGAGATCGGCCTCGACGCGCTGCAGGAGTTTCATACCCAGCTCCTGGTGCGCGAACTCCCGGCCACGGAACCTAAGGGTTACCTTGGCCTTGTCCCCTTCTGTCAGGAAACGTATCAGGTTGCGTAGTTTTACCTGATAATCCCCCACTTCCGTACTCGGACGGAACTTCACTTCCTTGATTTGAATCTGCTTCTGCTTCTTGCGGGCGACAGCCTGTTTCTTGCCCAACTCAAAGCGAAACTTGCCGTAATCCATTACGCGGCAAACCGGTGGCTTGGCATCCGGAACGATCTCTACCAGATCCAGTTCCGCGTCGATGGCAAGCTTTTGTGCATCTTGAATGGGGAGTACCCCGAGCTGTTCACCTTCTATACCGATCACGCGGACCTCGGGCGTTGTGATCTCTTCGTTCAGGCGGTGCTCTTTTGCAGCAGTGATATGTCAATCCTCCAAAACAGTACGGCCGCGGCTCGCGATCTCAGCGGCTAGACGCTCTGCAAAGACATGCACCGGCATGCTTCCCAGGTCTTTACCGCCGCGCGTGCGCACGGCCACAGAACCGGTTTCAACTTCCCGATCACCCACAACCAGCAGATAAGGCACGCGCTGGATTGTGTGCTCGCGGATTTTAAAGCCGATCTTCTCATTTCTCAAGTCCGATTTCACCCGTAAACCCTGATTCTGCAAGCTTTCCATGGTTTGGCGGGTAAATTCGTCCTGGCGCTCGGTGATATTCATCACCACGGCCTGCACCGGGGCCAGCCAAGCGGGGAAGGCACCGGCATGGTGTTCAATCAGAATACCGATGAAACGCTCCAGCGAACCGAGCACGGCACGGTGCAGCATTACGGGAATTTTGCGGGTATTGTCCTCGGCGACATATTCAGCGCCCAGCCGCCCCGGTAGGACGAAATCGAGCTGCAGAGTGCCGCACTGCCAGACCCGGCCGATACAATCCTTGAGGGAGAACTCGATCTTCGGACCGTAAAAGGCGCCTTCGCCCGGCTGCAAGTCCCATTTCAGATTCTTGGCATCCAAGGCATTGGCCAACGCCGGCTCGGCCCTGTCCCAGACCTCATCCGCCCCGGCCCGCTTCTCAGGTCGCGTGGAAAGTTTGAACAATATGTCTTTGAAACCAAAGTCATCGTATACATCGAGGACCAGATCGATAAAGCGCTCGGCCTCGGCACGGATCTGCTCTTCGGTGCAGAAAATATGGGCATCGTCTTGAGTAAAACCGCGCACCCGCATCAAGCCGTGCAGAGCACCGGACGGTTCGTTGCGATGACAGGAGCCGAACTCGGCCATGCGCAACGGCAGGTCGCGGTAGCTGCGCAGGCCGTGGTTGAAGATCTGAATATGGCAGGGGCAGTTCATCGGCTTGATGGCGTAATCACGGTTCTCCGACTGGGTCGTGAACATGCTCTCGCGGTAGAACTCCCAATGGCCGGATTTTTCCCAGAGGCTGCGGTCGACTACCTGCGGCGTGCGCACCTCCTGGTAACCGCTGGCGTCGAGCTTGGCGCGCATGTACTGCTCGACCTCCTGCCAGATGGTCCAGCCCGCCGGGTGCCAGAACACCATGCCCGGCGCCTCTTCCTGCATGTGGAACAGATCGAGGTGCTTGGCGATGCGGCGATGGTCGCGCTTCTCGGCCTCTTCGAGGCGGTGCAGATAGGCTGCCAGGGCCTTCTTGTCGATCCAGGCCGTGCCGTAGATGCGTTGCAGCATTTCATTCTTGGAATCGCCACGCCAGTAGGCGCCGGCTACCTTCATGAGTTTGAAGGCCTTGATCTTGCCGGTCGAGGGCACGTGCGGGCCGCGGCACAGGTCGATGAACTCGCCCTGCTGATACAGGGAAATCGGCTCATTCGAGGGAATGCTGGCGATGATCTCCGCCTTGTATTTTTCGCCCAGCGAGTTGAAGAATTTCACCGCCTCGTCGCGATCCATCATCTGCCGGCTGACTTTAAAATCTTTGGCGACGATCTCTTCCATCTTTTGTTCGATGGCTGCCAGATCTTCCGGCGTGAACGGCCGCGAGAAGGAGAAGTCGTAATAGAAACCGTCCTCGATCACCGGACCGATAGTGACCTGCGCCTCGGGGAACAGCTGTTTAACTGCTTGCGCCAGCAGGTGCGCCGTCGAATGGCGGATGACGTCAAGGCCGTCAGGGTCTTTCTCCGTGATGATGGCCAGCCGCGCATCCTGTTCGATCAGATACGAGGTGTCGACCACCTGGTCATTGACCCTGCCGGCCAAGGCCGCCTTGGCCAGTCCGGCGCCGATCGACGCCGCGACATCGGCCACCGTCACCGGGTGGTCGAAGGGACGCTGACTGCCATCTGGAAGGGTTATTACCGGCATGAAATTAATATCGTGTAATTAAAAAGGCACTGCGCCATGAAATCAGGTCGGCAGTGCCGGGAAGTTGGTAGGCGCGAGTGGGATCGAACCACCGACCACTACCATGTCAAGGTAGTGCTCTACCACTGAGCTACGCGCCTGTAGGGGCGTAAAAGATACAGGATAGAGGCAGTGAGTGGCAAGGTGTATGTGATGATGGCGCTCTGATTGTTAAGCCGGGGCAGACGGTGCGCATGCGCAAGCGCACCCTACATTCAGACCGCCTGCTGATCCGGCATCCCCAAGCCGTATTTCTGAACTTTGCGGATTTCATCACGCAGCCGTGCCGCATCCTCGAACTCCAGATCGCGGGCGTGCTTGTACATCTGCTGTTCGAGCTTCTTGATCTTCTGGATGAGCTTGGCCGGTGACAGCTTGGCGTATTCCAGTATGTCCTCCGCGACCTTGGCGTACTGGCGCGGCGAACCGGGCGCGCCGGGATAAGCGCCTTCCATGACATCGGTGACGGCCTTCTCGACACTGCGCGGTGTGATGCCATGCAGTTCGTTATAGGTGATCTGTTTGGCGCGGCGGCGGTTGGTCTCGCCCATGGCGCGCTCCATCGAGCCGGTGATCTTGTCGGCATAGAGAATCGCCTTGCCGTGCAGGTTGCGCGCGGCGCGGCCGATGGTCTGAATCAGCGAGCCCTCGGAGCGCAGGAAGCCTTCCTTGTCGGCGTCGAGTATCGCCACCAGCGACACCTCGGGCAGGTCCAGACCTTCGCGCAATAAATTGATGCCGACCAGTACGTCGAACTCGCCGAGCCGCAAGTCGCGAAGGATTTCGACACGCTCCACGGTCTCGATGTCGGAATGCAGATAGCGCACACGCACGCCGTGCTCGTGTAGATAGTCAGTGAGATCCTCGGACATGCGCTTGGTGAGCGTGGTCACCAACACGCGTTCACCGGCAGCGGCACGCAGGTGGATCTCGGACAACAGGTCGTCGACCTGCGAGGTCGCCGGGCGCACTTCCACCTCGGGATCGATCAGGCCGGTGGGCCGCACAACCTGCTCCACCACCGCGCCCGCATGGGCGCGTTCGTAAGGTCCCGGCGTCGCGGAGACATAGATTGCCTGCGGTGCATTGCGCTCGAATTCATCGAAGCGCATCGGTCGGTTGTCGAGCGCCGAGGGCAGGCGAAATCCGTACTCGACCAGCGTCTCTTTGCGCGAGCGGTCGCCCTTGTACATGGCGCCGAGCTGCGGAATCGTGACGTGGCTCTCGTCGAGCACCAGCAGCGCATTGGGCGGCAGGTAATCGAACAGTGTCGGCGGTGCCTCGCCGGCCTGGCGACCGGACAGATAGCGCGAGTAGTTTTCGATGCCCGAGCAATAGCCGAGTTCCAGCATCATTTCGAGATCAAAACGCGTACGCTGTTCCAGACGCTGCGCCTCGACCAGCTTGTTGATGCTGTATAACTGTTCCAGACGTTGCTTGAGTTCGACCTTGATGTGCTCGACCGCATCGAGAATGGTCTGTCGCGGTGTGACGTAGTGCGTGCTTGGATAGACAGTCAGACGCGGCACGCGGCGCAGCACTTCACCCGTGAGCGGATCGAAATAGGACAACTGCTCGATGCGATCATCGAACAGCTCGACGCGCACCGCCTCACGGTCGGATTCCGCCGGAAAGATATCCAGAACATCGCCGCGCGCGCGGTAGGTGCCGCGGTGCAGCTCGACATCGTTGCGGGTGTATTGCAGTTCGGCGAGCCGGTGCAGCAGTTGCCGCTGATCGACCTTGTCGCCACGATCAAGATGCAGCACCATGCTCAGATAACTGCGCGGATCGCCCAGACCATAGATGGCCGACACAGTGGCAACGATGATGCTGTCGGGTCGTTCCAGCAGCCCTTTGGTCGCGGACAGGCGCATCTGCTCGATGTGCTCGTTGATGGAGGCATCCTTCTCGATATAGGTATCGGAGGACGGCACGTAGGCCTCGGGCTGGTAGTAATCGTAATAGGAAACGAAATACTCCACGGCATTGTCCGGGAAGAATTCGCGGAACTCACCGTACAGCTGCGCGGCCAGGGTCTTGTTCGGTGCCATCACCAGGGTCGGGCGCTGCAGCGCCTGGATGACATTGGCGATAGTGAAGGTCTTGCCGGAGCCGGTCACGCCCAGCAGGGTCTGGGTCGCCAGGCCGTCCGTCAGACCGTCGATCAGGCCCTGGATCGCCGCCGGCTGATCGCCGGCGGGCTGGAACTGGGCGCGAAGACGAAATTTTTCGGACATTAGGGGTTCAGTGAATCAGGCACATCAAGTATTATTGCACACCTGCGATCAGGGGGCAGGTACACACGAGTACATTTACGCCGTTCCCTGTTCCTTGTTCCCCACGTGCATACCGCGACATAACGAATCCTGGAACCACAATTTTGAACATCAAGCTTTCTGATCGCGTCGGCCGCATCAAGCCCTCCCCTACCCTCGCCGTCTCCGCACGCGCCGCCGCGCTCAAGGCCGAAGGCCGTGACATCATCGGCCTGGGTGCCGGTGAGCCGGACTTCGATACGCCGGAGCACATCAAGCAGGCCGCCATCGACGCGCTGCACATGGGCTTTACCAAGTACACGGCCGTGGACGGCACGCCGGCGCTGAAGCAGGCCATCATCGCCAAATTCAAACGCGACAACGGTCTCAGCTACGAACTCAACCAGGTGCTGGTATCCTGCGGCGGCAAGCAGAGCTTCTACAACATGGTCATGGCGCTGCTTAATCCCGGCGATGAGGTGATCATCCCCGCGCCTTACTGGGTGTCCTATCCCGACATGGTGCTGCTCGCCGACGGTGTGCCGGTGATTGTGCTGGCGGGCATCGATCAGGGTTTCAAGATTACGCCACAGCAACTGGAAGCGGCCATCACGCCGAAGACGCGTCTGGTCGTCATCAACAGCCCGTCCAATCCCACCGGCGTGGCCTACAGCCGCGACGAACTCGCCGCGCTCGGCGAGGTGTTGCGCCGTCATCCCGATGTGCTGATCGCCACCGACGATATGTACGAACACATCCTCTGGACCGCGGACCCGTTCGTCAACATCCTCAACGTCTGCCCCGATCTTTATGAGCGCACCATGGTGCTGAACGGCGTGTCCAAGGCCTATGCCATGACCGGTTGGCGCATCGGTTACGCCGCCGGCCCGGCCGACCTGATCCGCGCCATGACCAATGTGCAGTCGCAGAGTACCTCGAACCCGACATCGATTTCGCAGGTCGCCGCGCAAGCGGCACTGGAAGGCGATCAGGCCTGCATCCAGACGATGTGCAAGGCCTTCAAAGAGCGTCACGATTTTCTGCTGGAATCGCTGAATGATATCGAAGGCGTGCATTGCCTGCCCTGCCAGGGCACCTTCTATATGTTCGCCAGTGTCCAGGACGTCATCGCGCGGCTTGCGGGCATTGACGACGACGTGGCCCTGGCCGAGCATCTGATCAACAAAGCCGGCGTGGCCTTGGTACCGGGCTCGGCTTTCGGCGCGCCGGGCTATCTGCGCCTATCCTTCGCCACCGGACTGGATACCTTGCGCGATGCCCTGGAACGCATCCGGCGCGTGCTGCGGTAAAATATCGGAACCTCGCGCCGCCTTGGTACGGTGTCGGGGCGGGTTGCCAACCCGCCCGCCCCACAGGGAATCGAAAAGATATAGGATGGGTGGAACTTGGCACTTGAACCGCGGTGAATTTCTCAGCCCAATGCCGCACAGCCCTCAGGAATGGAGGAGACGGAAATGGATATCCGGTTACACACGCAGCACAGCCCACGTTTATCGTTATACAGCGGATTTACCCTACTGGAGCTTCTGGTCACTCTGGCCATCATTGCCATCCTGGCCGGTAACGTCGTCCCCGCGTTACACACGTTGATCATGAGCAACCGCATGAACACCCAACTCAATGAACTGCTGACGGCATTGCAGGGCGCGCGCAGCCAGGCGATCGCGCGCCAGCAACATGTCGTACTGTGCCCGAGCGCCGATCAGGCCGGTTGTCTGAACAGCAGCGCCTGGCAGACGGGCTGGATAATGTTCGCGGACCGCAACGCCAACAAACAGTTCGACAAGGACGAGTCGCCGCTACGCGTCCATAGCACGTCCAATTCTGGCCTGACCATCTCCAGCAGCAACGGCAGACAGCGCATCGTCCTGCAACCCGATGGCACGGCCGGCGGCAGCAATGCCACCTTCACCTTCTGCGATGAGCGCGGCCCGGCGCAGGCGCGCGCCATCATCGTCGCCCTGAATGGTCGGCCGCGCGTGGCGCGGACCAAGTCGGATGGAACGCCCTTGAGTTGTTCATAGGTGTTGCGTTGCTGTAGGAGTGCCGCTCCGGCAAGTTTATGGCCACGAAAGTGCACATCCGCGCGTCACTCCTATTGACGCTGGTGCGCCTGATCCAGTACGATTGCGCTCCTTTCGCAGCAATAATTCCCCGGTAGCTCAGTCGGTAGAGCAAGTGACTGTTAATCACTGGGTCGGCGGTTCGAATCCGTCCCGGGGAGCCATTTACACATCCAGCAACGTCCAACACCGTCTCAAAACCCCTGTATTTCAAGCCTTCCCGGCCTCTCTCTTGTCTCATGCTGTCTCGCGTCATCCATTGACACAACCCCCACTGTGGGGGCACATTCACCGTCACTTGATCGAGGTGCCCCCAGATGCCCTTATCCGACACAGTTGTGCATTACGTCAAAACGCGTGATAAATCCTATCGAATCGCGGACGGCAAAGGAGTGTATCTGGAAGTCACACCAATTGTGGTATACGCAAATCTTGGCACGACCTCAGACTAGACCCGCATGATAAGTTCGAAGAAATTCTGCCTCATGACCTTCGGTCGCGCAGGCTCCACCGCGCTCATCAATCTGCTGCAGGATTACCCTGACATCATGGTGCCGAACAAGCAGATCAATTGCCAGGACAATGAACTTGTCCACCATAGCAACGTGCGCAGCTATGCCAAGGCATACGAGCGAATCTGCGCACGAAGAATCAGCTCCATCGATGAACTGATAGACTGTTTCTACAACCACAATGCGCAGTCACCCTACTGCGGCTTCAAGAGCATGCCTGACCGTCACCCGGATTTCAGACAGTTTGCGAGCCGCAAAGACATCCGGTTTATCACACTGGTGCGCGCTGACATCCCATCTACGGTATCGAGCTTTATGCTGGCGATGGCTCATGGTACCTGGCGTCGCGATGGTGGCACCCCCGATCAGCGCTGGACATTCACCCCTGATCAGCATAACCGAGTGCTCGGCAACCTGAACTATATCCTCCAGAGTCTGGCGCTGCTGCGTAGCGTACCCGACGCCATCAACCTGACCTACGAGGAACTGTGCCAACCGGACTTCAATAACGAGGCATTGAACAACTTATTCGCGCGGGAAATACGGCTTGCAAACCCCAGACCGCCAACCTCCGGCGAGAAGTACGTGACCAACTGGGATGAATTCAGCAGCTTCATCGACCATGCCTGCCGGCATATCCAGCAAAATATGCAATCCAGCACATTTTGATGTCAATACAGTTTTGAATAAGGTTGCTACTCCAACACCCTTTCAGCGCACGTCCATTCACTCCAATCCTTGCTGCAATAACGCATGCAACAGCATGCGCACAGGCGCAATGCACCGCTCCTGCACGGCAGAGAAATTATTTGTTGTTGATTGCGGACAGACAGAAGGTCTGCAAGTAATCACGGAACTGATCCTTCAGTTCATCATGCATAAGCGCATATTCCACGGTGGCTTGCAGATAGCCCAGCTTGCTGCCGCAGTCGTAACGACGACCCTTGAACTGATAGCTCAGGACCTGCTGCTCATTCAACAGCAGTGCGATGGCATCGGTGAGCTGGATCTCGCCACCGGCGCCACGCGGTGTGGTTTTCAGCAGTTCAAAGATGCGCGGCGTGAGGATGTAGCGACCGACCACAGCCAGTGTCGATGGTGCCCGTTCAGGCCGCGGCTTTTCCACGATGGCCTCGACGCGCCCATGACCGTTCTGTATGGCGGTGGTTTTGACGATGCCGTATTTGTCAGTCTCTTCCGCCGGGACTTCTTCCACGGCCAGGATGCTGCATTTGTGCTGATCATACAGATCGACCATCTGGGTCAGGCAACTGCGCTCGCCGCCATGGATAAGGTCATCGGCCAGAATCACGGCGAACGGTTCGTCACCCACCACCGGCGCAGCGCACAACACAGCATGGCCCAGACCCAGCGCCTCGGGCTGGCGCACGTACACGCAGGTCACACCTTCCGGCAGGATGTCGCGCACGATGGAGAGCAGGGCCTGTTTGCCGCGTTGCTTGAGCTCGGATTCCAATTCAAAGTTTTTATCGAAATGATCCTCGATCGCACGCTTACTGCTGCTGGTGACGAAGATCAGTTCCTGTATGCCGGCCGCGATCGCTTCTTCCACCGCATACTGGATCAGCGGCTTGTCGACGATGGGCAGCATCTCCTTGGGATTGGCCTTGGTGGCCGGCAGGAAACGTGTGCCCAGACCCGCCACGGGGAATACGGCTTTTCTGATCTGCATACTCAAACCTCGTTACTGAACCTTTAAAAACTCTGTTTGATTGCTGCGGTTGCTCGAAGTTGCGGCGCCCTGCGCCGCAGGCTCGCAACGCAACGGGTGCGCTGCATCATTGAACGGTCAAGCGCTACGCTGCCCCATAATACGTCCGATACCATTCCACAAACCGTGCAATTCCATCCTCAATCGTGGTGGCAGGCCGATAGCCGACAGCAGCTTCCAGCTGCGTTACATCCGCCTCGGTGGCTGTGACGTCGCCGGGCTGCATGGGCAGCATATCCATCCGCGCCTTGCGGCCCAGGCACTGCTCCAGCACCTCGATATAACGCAGCAGTTCGACGCGGCAATTGTTGCCGATGTTGAAGACACGGTACGGTGCATAGCTGGTGGCAGGATCCGGATCGTCGCCACGCCACTCGGGATTGGCTGCCGCCGGCGTGTCGATGACGCGCACCACGCCCTCGACGATATCGTCAATATAAGTGAAGTCGCGGATCATACGCCCGGAATTGAACACCGGTATCGGTGTGTCTTCCAGTATGCCCTTGGTGAATTTGAACAGCGCCATGTCGGGTCGGCCCCACGGACCGTACACAGTGAAGAAGCGCAGACCGGTGCAGGGCAGGTCATACAGGTGCGCGTAGCTGTGCGCCATCAGTTCGTTGGCCTTCTTGGTGGCTGCGTACAGCGACACCGGATGGTCGATGTTGTCGTGTTCGGAAAACGGCAAGCGGGTGTTGGCGCCGTATACCGAACTCGATGAGGCGAACACCAGATGGCCGACCTTGCTGTGCCGGCAGCCTTCCAGAATATTGGCGAAGCCGACCAGATTGGCATCGACATAAGCGGCCGGATTCTCGATGGAGTAACGCACGCCGGCCTGCGCCGCGAGATTCATCACCGCGTCAAAGTGCTGTTCCTCGAACAGGCGTGTCATGCCGGCGCGATCAGCGATATCCAGTTTCTCGAAAATGAAGCGCTCATGGCGTTGGCAGCGCGCCAACCGCGCCTCCTTAAGCGTGACGTCGTAATAGTCGTTGAGGTTGTCGATCCCATAGACGGTATCGCCGCGTTCCAGCAGGCGCAACGCCAGGGTCGATCCGATGAATCCGGCCACGCCGGTGATCATGACATGCATAAATTACAATCTCCAGAATGGCACGCCGGCGGCGTGCAGGGCGGCAGGATCGAGCGCCGCTTTTACATCAATCACACAGCCGCCTTTGTTCAGTTTGGCGCGGAAATCGGTGATGGGTCTGTCGAGATAGTCACGATGCGCAACCGCCAGGACGATGGCATCCGCCTGCGGCAGCGCTTCCCACGATTGCAAATCCACGGCGTATTCATGCTGTGCCTCGGCCGCATCGGCCAGCGGATCGTGAACGTGGACATCCACACCGTAGCTGCGCAGTTCTGCAATGACATCGGCGACGCGCGAGTTGCGCAGGTCCGGACAGTTTTCCTTGAAGGTCAGCCCCAGCACCACGACCTTGGCGCCTTTGATGGCGCTGCCGTTGACGATCATCTGCTTGATGGTCTGCTCGGCGATGTACTTGCCCATGCCGTCATTGATGCGTCGTCCGGCCAGGATGACCTGTGGTTGGTAGCCGAGCATCTCGGCTTTGTAGGTCAGATAATAGGGATCAACACCGATGCAGTGTCCGCCGACCAGGCCGGGACGGAACGGCAGGAAGTTCCACTTGGTGCCGGCAGCGCGCAACACCTCGCTGGTATCGATGCCCATGCGGTTGAAGATCAGCGCCAGTTCGTTCATCAGCGCGATGTTGAGATCGCGCTGCGTGTTCTCGATGACCTTGGCGGCCTCCGCGACCGCAATACTCGAGACACGGTGCACGCCGGCCACCACCACCGACTCGTACAAGGACGCCACCACTTCCAGCGTCGCCGCATCGTCACCCGACACGACCTTGACGATGTTGGT